>CAIYXO010000001.1 GCA_903930165.1 uncultured Verrucomicrobiota bacterium
ATTAACTCTTTAGCATGTGCTTTAAGAGTTTCAAAGTCACGAATTTTTTCTAAATTTTTAATATCATCAATTGTAAAATTGTCTTCTTTCCCATCGGTAGGGCCTTCCAGTCATGGACGGCCTTCTTGCCGTCGAACTCGCCGCTCCAGTCGAGCTGGGTCACCAGTTCGTTGGGCCGGATGTGCTTCTCAGGTTGACGATGGCATTCCAGGCAGAATCCCATCGAAAGCGGCTTGTCATGGTGCACCTCGTCCATCTTCTGGACCTCGCCGTGGCACTTCACACAGGAAATGCCGCGGTTCACGTGCACCGAGTGGTTGAAATAGACGTAATCCGGCGTCTTGTGGATCTGGACCCACGGGATGGGCTTGCCGGTGGCGTAGGACTCGCGGACCAACGCCAGCTTCGGGGAATCCTTGGCCACCGCCGTGTGGCAGCGCATGCAGGTCTCCGAGGAGGGAATGTTGGAGAACCACGACTTGTCGACGTCGCTATGGCAATAGCGGCAGTCGAGTCCCAGCTGGCCGGCATGGATGGCGTGGGAGAACGCCACCGGCTGCTTGGGCTGGTACCCCACACGCGTGTACTTCGGTGTGAAGTAGTAGGTGATCCCGGCGAGGATCGTCGGGACCAACACCGCGGCCGCGACCCCCACCATGGCGGGGAGCTTGTTCGTCCACTTCGGGAAAATGTCCGACATCAGTCCGCTTTCTCGGGCCAGGACGGAAAGGCGATCCTATCGCCCTCCACACTTCCCGGCTCTGGATTAGATTTCCTGTTCACCGCTAAGTTCGTCGCAACCGGGTTCGCCGCGCAAGCGCACAGGCGCCAGCCGGCAACTGAATTCCGGGCCCTGATCCGACGGATCAGGCAGTCCGATCCGCATTGGACCCGGGAACTCATCGGTCGCAACCGAGCCGGGATTGAATCATTCCATTCTCCTCCGGTGCAAGCCCCCGCTAAGGAAGCGCAACCGGGCATCAATCCGGCGAATCCAACGTGTTAGGCGGATGCGTGGACACCTGCGGCGGTGCCGCGGTCCAGAATGGAGGCCATGGCGTTGCCCATCGCGGACATGGAATAGGGCTTGTGGAGCAGGCCCGCGAAGCCGGCCTCGCGGGCCCCGAGGTCGGTGAGACTGCCGCTGTACCCGCTGCTCAGGAGCACCGGAAGCTGCTGATGGGTTTTCCGGATCTCGGCCAAGAGGGCGATTCCATTCATCCCGGGCATCGTGAGGTCGCTGACCACGGCGTCGAACGGCGGTTCCGACTCGCGGAGCAGCCCGCTGACCCGGAGGGGGTCCGTGCAGCTGGTGGCCTGGTAGCCGAGACATTCCAGGAACCGCACCGCCACGAGGGCCACCGACGATTCGTCATCCACCACCAGCACCCGCTCTCCCCGACCCAGGTTCGGACGTTCAGGCTCGGGCTTCACGGACTCGGAATCCCGGCTGGTGGGCAGGAGGATTCGGAAGGTCGTACCCACCCCGGGCTCGCTCTCGACCTGGATCCCTCCATGGTGCTCGCGAACCGTTCCTTGAACCATGGCCAGGCCCAGTCCAGTCCCCTTGCCGGCAGGCTTGGTCGTAAAGAACGGCTCGAAGATCCGCTCCAACACCGGGGGCTCCATTCCGACCCCCGTGTCTTCGATGCTGAGCTGGACGTAGCCTCCCGGTGCGACCTTCCAGCCGGCGGCCGCCTCGGAATCGAGGGTTCGTACCGCCAGCCCAACCCGCAGTTGTCCACCTTCGGCTTCCATGGCGTGCAGAGCGTTGGTGCAGAGATTCAAGAGGATCTGATGGATCTGGGTCACGTCGGCCACGACCGGTGGCAACGCCGCCTCATAGTCCGTCCGCACGACCACCCCTTGGGGCAAGGTCGGACGGAGTAGATCCAACAATTCTCCGATCGCCTGCGGAAGGTCGATGGGCACTCGACGCCCTTCTTCCCGTCGGACGAAGGTCATCATCCGGGCGACGAGATCGCCAGCCCTCGAAGTGGGCGCCCTCACGGCGGCCAGGTGGACGCGGGCCGGCGAACCCTCGGGCAGCGACCGCTCGGCGATCTCCAGGTTCCCCAGGATCGCCGTCAGGAGATTGTTGAAGTCGTGGGCGATTCCGCCGGCGAGCGTGCCCAATGCTTCCAGCCTGCCGGCCTGGCTCAACTGCGCCTCGAGACGGCGCCGGTCCTCCTCGGCCTTCATCCGTTCCGAGAGGTCGGTGAAGAGCGCCGCGATCGCGGGACGTCCGCCGTAGGTCGTCCCGACCGCCCTCATCTCCACGGGAAAGATCTTTCCGTCGAGCCGCTGCAGGCGGACCTCCATGGCGGGCATCCCCATCTCGTTCGCCACAAGGCGCCCCAGCCACTGGTCCATCCGGGAACGATCCGCGGGGTGGACGAAGTCCAGAGCCGGCGCCCCCAGGAACGACAACGACTCGGGCACGGCGGTCATCGAGCCCGCCGCGGGGTTGGAGTACACGACGTTGTGGTCCTGCAGGATCACGATACCCACCGGCGCGCTCTCGATCAGTTGACGGTACTGGCGTTCGCTGAGTTCCAGGCGCCGGCGCGACTCCATCTGGAGAATCTCCGTGGAGACGGAATGGGCGAGCACCTGGATCACCGAGAGCAGTTCCTCGCCATTCGGACCGTCGAGTGCGGCGACGCTCGCGCACGAGATGAGACCGACCACGCGGCTTTCGGGATCCCGCAGGGGAACTCCGACGAACGCGTCGAACCCCTCGATTTTCGACCAGGAGTCTTGCGGGTGCCTCTCCCGGAGGCCGGTGGTGATCAGCACGCCCCTGCCGTCGAGCACCACTTCCTCCGGGGTGCCGGCCACGCGCCGGGAACCGGAAGGAATGATTCGGCCGCGGAGAAGCACCCGGATGGGACTCAACGCGTCCACGGAACCCGGGTCACGCAGCAGGATGGCGACGTGCTCAACCGAGAACTCGCGGGCAAGGAACTCGACGACCGCGGTCAGGAATTCCTCGCCCGAGCGGGCGGCCACCTTGCCGGCAAGCTCACGGAAGCGGTGCTCCTGACGCAGTCGGGCACGGACGTCTCGGTTGATGGCAAGCACCCGGACTCCGCCGTTGATCCTGACCCCCCGGGCCGTCACTTCCATCGGGATCCGTGAGCCGTCCCGATGGAAGTGTTCCACCTGGAAGGTCAACCTTTCGCCATTCGAGAGCCGCACCAGCCGCGCGGCGGAAAGCGCCGCCGCCTCGGGTGTGTCGAGCTGTTGGACGCGCATCCCCACCAGCTCCCCGGAGCTGTAGCCGTGGAGTTCCGCTCCGGCGGCATTGACGGAAAGGATGACGCCGCGGCGGGGCTCTTCCGCGTCGATCAGGAAGACCGCATCCGGCATCTGCTCGACGAGGGTGCGGTAGATCGATTCGCTTTCGGACAGGCGTCGCACGGTTTCCCGTCGGACGTGATTCGAACGCGCGAGCAGGGCGACCGCGACGGCCAGTCCTCCGATCAGCGCCGAGCCGGCCAACCATTCGAGCGTGGAACCGCCGAGCGGTTCCGCTGGCCGACCTTCCAGCACGGTGTCCATCGGCAGGCGGGATTCCGGGATGTTCCAGCGCAGCAGTTCGGGATGCCGCGCACGGTGGACCATCGGCGTGGCGACCAGCTCGGGATCCGCGTCGGGAGCAGCCAGCCTCTTCAGGGCAAGGGTCGCTGCAAGCCGACCCGACTCCCGCCCGCTGGTGATCCGTCCACCGACCCCAAGATCCGCAAACACCTCGGCGTGTCCCGTGAAGACCGGGACCTTCACCGCCCGGCCCAACTCGCGGACCCGGGAGGGACTGAAGTCGAGGCCATCTTCGTCCGCCGCGACGCCATCGATGTACACGGCGGCCCCCTGTTCGAGCTGCGCGAGACGGTCCACCAGCTCGGGGAAACGGAACTTCCGGACCACGACCACGGACATTCCGGCGTCGTGGGTGGTCAGCCGGGTCAGGAAATCGTCGGCCCCTATCTGGCTGCCCGCGTTGGGATCCGGCTCGTTGTACACCACGAACACCTGCTTGGCGTCGGGAAGCAGCCGGTGGATCAGGTCCAGGTTGCCTGCGAGATCGTAGTCCTCGAACACGCCGCTCCATCCCGGGAGACGTCCAAGTCGTCCATGCTCGGATCGACTGATGCCCGAGAAGATCCGGGGCGCTCCGGGCGCGATCCGGTCCGGATGCCGCAGCACGAACTCCACCGCCCTGCGGTCCGTGGCGATCAGCGCCCGGAAGCGCCTGTCCCGGTGCCGGATCTCCAACAGGCCCAGCAACGCAGCCTCAGCCCGTCGCACGTCGGTCCTCCTCGCATCGAGATGCTCCGTATGCCAACGGGCCAACCCGTTCGTCGCCCCCAGGACTTCCTCGACGCCAGCCGCCTGGGCCGCCGTCCATGGATACTCGGAATGGTTGGAATGAAGGACGAGAACCTCCGGGACCTCGGCGGTCAGCAGCGCCGCCGCCAGCAGGAATGAAGGAATCCCCACCAAGCGTGCGAGACGGGGGACCGTCAGGCGGCAAGGTGTGGCGACGGGGGGCATCCGGACTAGGTTTGCGGCATTTGTGGACATGGCAAGCCCAGGGAGCCACGGGATGCGGTCACCATCCGCCCGCAACTCGCGGCTTGCCTCCCTCCCCTTCCGCTGCATTGTTCACCCTCGAAAGCCTTCGAACCGATGAAAGCCATCCTACCCATCATTGCCGCATTTCTCGCCACCTCCGCCGCCTTTGCCGCGGAAAAGGAGACGACTCTCACGGGAGAAGGGAAATGCCTGAAGTGCGCGCTCAAGAAGGCCGACAAGTGCCAGAACGTGCTCGAGGTGAAAAAGGACGACAAGGTGACGCTCTACAAGCTCGTCGGCGACGTCTCGACGAAGTTCCACGGCGAACTGTGCGGCGAGAACAAGAAGATCACCGTGACCGGCAAGGTGGAGAAGAAGGGCGAAACCACCGAGTTCGCCGTCTCGAAGATCGAGTTGGCGAAGTAATCCTCAGCCGGATCCCGGCCGTCTCGACGCCGCCCTGAGCCCAAGTGGACCGGGCGGCTTCTCGTTTCCATGGCAGGGAAACGAACGGACAGGAACAAGGGGGAAGGGGAGCGGACGGGGGAGTTGGTTGGCCGACATGGATTCGAACCATGACTAAGGGCTCCAAAGACCCCTGTGCTGCCATTACACCATCGGCCAATGACCGGCAAACGCTACGGATCGGACCGTGCATCGGGAAGTGATTTCTCCCGGCGCGCAGGCAGGGCCGGCTGACAGGAGACCAAAGGATTCATGAAGGCATCCCATCCGCTCACGCCCGAGGAACGGGAACAGCTGGCCTCGGCCGCCGCCGCCGCCGCGATCCATGCCTACGCGCCCTACTCGCGATTCCGGGTGGGGGCGGCGGTACTCGATGAGGACGGACGTCTGCACATCGGATGCAACATCGAGAACGCCAGCTACGGCCTCTGTCTCTGCGCGGAACGGAACGCGCTCTCCACGGCCCTTGCGACCGGCGCCCGCCGGTTCCGCGGTATCGGCGTGGCCTGTATCGACGCCGCCCCGGGGTTGGGGTTGGAAGGCCGAACACCTTGCGGCGCCTGCCGCCAATGGATGGTGGAACTCGCCCCGGATGCCGAGGTGGTCATCGCCGGCGGAGAGGGTCGGCAGCCGATGGCGGTCTGGCCGGTCTCGGCGCTTTTGCCGGAGGCCTTCCGACTGACCTGATTCCCCACGGCTCCCGGCCGCCCGGGCTCATCCCTTGGCGCCGTCACGGAGCTTCTTCAGCGCGAGCAGCGCGGCATGGCTTTCCGCCGCCTTCTTGCTCCGTCCCTCGCCACGCGCCAACTCCACATGGTTGTGGTAGACCGCGCAGCGGAAGATCCGGTTGTGGTCCGGACCCTCTGCCGAGAGGAGCTCGTACTGCGGCGCCTCGGGCGACTTGGCCTGGAGCAGCTCCTGAAGCTCGCCCTTCGGATTGTCGAGGCTGGGAGGCTCGATCAGGTCCGCGCCGCTCTCCCGGAACAGCCGCAACACCAGGTCCCTGGCGACCTCGAACCCACCGTCCAGGTGCACCGCCCCGACCACGGCCTCGAAGGCGTCGGCCAAGGTCGAGCTCCGGGTCCGCCCACCGGAGGAATCCTCTCCACGGCTCAACAGCACCCGTCGACCCAACTCCAACCGCCTGGCCTGGGCCGCAAGGGAGGTCCGGTTGACCAGTTGGGCCCGGGCCTGGGTCAGCGGGCCTTCTCCCAGCGTCGGGAACCGCGCATACAACTCGCCGGTCACGACCAACTGGATGACGGCATCGCCCAGGAACTCCAGCCGCTGGTTGTGGTTCTGCAGCCCGGTGCCCTCCTGGGCGAGCGAGGGATGCGTCAGCGCCAGGGTGAGGAGCGCCGGATCACGGAAGGTGTAGCCGATGACGGCTTCGAGTTCGGATTGGGGTGACGCCATGGAATCGTCAGATCCCTTGCGGAAGGCCGCACATCGGCGGCCCTCGGCGAAGGACCCGTCTCGGGTTCAGACTGGGGCCAGTGTCGTTATCTCGCTGGGAGGGTTGAAGGGTTCCTCGGTCGGTACCGCCGCGGTCTCGGTCGTCACCTCGGGCGCCTCGCCCGCAGGCAGGCCATGCTCCAGGAGATGGGCCACGTCATGCTGGACCTGCTCGAGCTGCTCCAGCTGGAGATCGGGATCCACGATGGTGAAAAGGTCGCCGGACTTCGGATGCTCGTAGAGGAACACCCTCCGGCCCGAATCGCGGGACTGGGCCTTCACCCGCAGTATCCTCTTCCGCTCCAGCATCACCGCCAGGATGTAGGTCGCCGCGGCGTGTCGTTCCTCCCGGTTCTCGACCAGCCTCCGCAGCAGGGACTCGGCGTCGTCCTTCCGGATCGCCTCGGGGGGAACCGGCGGGGGAGCCTCGTAGGTGCCCTTCCAATGGGAGACGATTCCCGGACGCGCGAGGATCTCCCCACCCGACTCACGGAAGGCCTCGGCACAAAGGTCCATCCGTTCGAAGCCGGACTTCGTGTCCCGGAGAACGGTGTGGTAGGTCTCGCCGTCCGTGAACTGCCGTCCGGAGACCTGGCAGGCATGGGCGCGGGACTGGATGTGCCACTCGATCATTGCGATGGACCGCGAGTATTGGCCGGCATCCGGGCGTAGCAACAGGCTTTTGATGCCGGATCAGTGCGCGGTCCCGAGCCGCTCGAGCTCCGCCATCCGTTCCTCGCCGCTGATCTGTTGGACGGATCCGTCCACCAGGACATAGACGCGGGTCCAGCCTCCATCGGGCCTCGGCTCGGCCTGCCGTTCCCGGAAGAGGATCATCTGCGGTTCCGCCTCCGAGATAGCCCTCGGTTGGGGGAAGAACTCGAATTGTTCGTAGGCGGTGCCGTTGGGAAGCGAACCGGCACTGAGATACGGGGAAAGCGACTCCAGCGTGGTGGGGAGCGACTCATGGTCGTTGGCATAGAGCCGCGCGGCCAGTCCGAGGAGCTTCCCCACGTTCACCCGCGAGATGAGACGGACGTTGTATTGGGCCATGAGCGCGACGACATCGGTGTCGGTTGACACCTCGGGTTCGGGCTCGGGTGCGACGACGGCCTGCCGGGCCTTGGCGGCCTTGAGTTCACGGGTGAGCTCGGCCACCCGGGCACGCAACCGAAGGACCTCGGCGTCCGAGGCCACCACGGTCGGGGCGGCCGAGGAACGGGAGTTGGCGGCGTTCACTTCGGCGATCTGCCGTCCCAGTTCGGCGTTGGCTTTCTCCAACCGGGACACGGCAACGGATTGCCAAAGGGCGGCGCCGCCGAGGACTGCCGAAGTGGCGAGGAACGCAGGGGTTTTCATGGAAAGGATCCAGGCCGCGACGCCGACAGAACCGGCCGCCACCCCGGAGGAGGCCAGGACACCCGCAGGGGCCAGACCCTGCAGCACCCAGGCCGGAACAGCCTCGGTTCCCGTGGCCTCCAGGGCCGCGGCCACCGTGCCGACACCCACCGCGATGCCATGGGCCCGGAAATGGTCGCGGAGCTTTTCGACCGCCCGGGAGACCCTCTTCTGCGCGGCATCGTCGCCCACGCCCAACGCCTCGCCCACCTCGCTGTGGCTCCGGCCACGGAAATAGCGGAGCAGGACGGCCTCGCGGTCGGGGTCTGGCAGCGCGAGCAGGGCGTCATCCACCAGGGATTCGAGGGATTCCACCAGCCGCGCCTCCGCCCCTCCGTCGGCGGTTTGGCCCGCATCGTCGTGGGTGAGGCTCATCGCCATCCGTTCACGCCGGACCCTGCGGACGTTGGTCCGGACGAGGTTGCCCGCCGCATGACAGGCCGCCCGATGCAACCAACCCGCCACTGGCGTGCCCTCCGGAAGGGTTCGGGCCTTGCGGGCCAGGTCGACGAACACGGACTGGGCCACGTCCCGGGCGAGTTCACCGTCACTCGTGATTCGACGAGCGGTCCCCCAAACCAGGGGCAGATGCCTCGTCATCAGCTCGGCGAAGGCCGACTCGTCGCCATCTCTCCCATACCTCCGGATCAGGTTCGCGTCGTCGTTCATGGCGCTGTTTGAGGGAATACACCCGCCGACACCGATTTCCGACATCCGTATCCGATCCGGCACTTTCCGCATGGGCCGGATGGCAAGTCGTACGTAGGCCTACGTATTCACCGACCCGGCCTCCCGTGCGAGACTACCCACCGATGAACTGGCTACCTCATAGACGGGATGCGGGCATGGGCAATGGATTTCCAGGCCGGCTGATGATGCTTTTTGGTGTCCTGTTCGGACTGGTGCTGTCCGGTGCCCTCCAAGCGGGACCTGGGCCCGGAGTCCTGACCCTGATCGCCCAACCCTCGGGAAGAACCGTCGGCGTCGGCGACCAGTTCAGCACGTACGC
The DNA here is from genome assembly GCA_903930165.1 of uncultured Verrucomicrobiota bacterium. Taxonomy (GTDB): domain Bacteria; phylum Verrucomicrobiota; class Verrucomicrobiia; order Limisphaerales; family UBA9464; genus SXXZ01. The sequence goes on from CAIYXO010000001.1 coordinate 8,906, forward strand.
GCAAGCCACGGGAGCCCTTGGCTTCCGGTGGTACAAGAACGACGAACTCTACTCCGAGGGACCCGGAGGCTACGCCTTCCTCGCCTTCTACTCCGCGGTCACCAACACCGGGGACTACTACGCCGTCTTCACCAACAGCACCGCTTCCGTCACCAGCCAGGTGGCGCGCCTGACGGTCATCGCTCCGGGGCCGCCGCTGTTTCTCCAGGAACCGCAGAGCGTCCGGGTGCGGGATGACGAGACAGCCATCTTGACCGGACAGGCCTTCGCCTCCGGCGGCACCTTGTCCTACCGGTGGCTGCGGTTCGGAACCAACTACCCTCCGGGATTCAACTCGACCCTGTTCCTGACTGCCGCCAACCCGGACCGGGTCGGCGAGTTCCAGATGGTCGCCACGGCCACCCCGGGCGGCAGCAGCACCAGCCGCGTGGTCACCGTTTCCATCCGTCCCGGCCAGCCTCCGGTGATCGGGGGACAACCCGCCTCCATCCGGGTTCCGCTCGGCAGCCGCACCAACCTCGCCGCCGTGATCACCGAGGGCGACAATCCGGTCACCCTGACCTGGTACCGCGGCTCGAACATCGTGCAACTGGTCCAGAATCAGACCTTCTTCCTTCCCGAGACGAACACCTACTTCCTGAACGGCGTCTCCAGCGACACCGCGGGTGACTACCTGCTGGTCGCCTCCAACCGCTTCGGGTCGGTGACGAGCTCCATCGCCAACGTCTCGTTCATTTCACCGCGCAGCGAAATCCTGACCAACCTGGTGGACGCCGTGGTCGGCTTTGGCCAGTACCACGCGGCCAACCTCACGAACGGCCTCGCCTACTTCGACAACTCGTTCCAAACCGAGATCGCCCACACCATCGCCCTGCGACCGTTGTTGAGCCTGCCGCCGTTCCCCCAGACCACCGCTTGGCATCTCCACCTCTCCCCGAGCAACGTGTTCCACGCCGTGGCGGCCACGGGAGGCAGCCCGGTCACCGGCACCTGGGGCCATGTCCCGGGAACCGCGGGCTTCGCCGGCTTCTTCCTCACCAACTATCCGTCCACCGGCGCCGTCACCCGCCTGGAGGTCTTCAGCAACGGCACCTACGGCGCCTCGGCGTCGGCCCGGATCAACGGTTCCGACGTCTCCGGCTCCGAGTCCGGTTCGGTGCTCGTCTTCGGCCCGCCACGCCCGATCACCGCCGTCTTCACCGCCGCCCTCCGCGTCACGAACGTCTTCAGCCTCTCCTGGTACAAGGACGGCTCGCCGCTCTCGGTGAACGGTTTCAACGGCAAGTATTCCTCCACCGCCGTCCGCCAGGCGCCGTTCGAAGCCGGCATCACCAACTACCTGTACCGCTTCGCCGTCAGCAACGTCGCCATCACCGACCTCGGACGCTACCGCTTCGCCATCCAGGACTTCGGCAACGGCCTGCCTGGTGACGTCCAGTTCGGCGCGGAAGCCGAACTCCGCTTCCACGGTCCCGCGGCGACCAACGCACCCGCCGTCGTCGACGCCCGTGAGATCCGTTCCAACGGAACCGATTCGGTCGCCGCCGCCGCCCTCTCGCCGGACGGCTCCATGGTGCTGGCCAGCCAGTCGACCACGTTCGGCTCGGGCGGCAA
>CAIYXO010000002.1 GCA_903930165.1 uncultured Verrucomicrobiota bacterium
GATATGAAACCTGGAATCATGAACATCGCGGCCCTCGCGGCCTGTCGTTGGAGTCTGGCGGTCCTGCTGACATTGCTCAGCGGCGTCGGACTCAAGGCGCAACAGTTGGTGGGCAACCTGGGGAACTACTTCCCGGGCGAGCCGATCCAGATCGGATTCTCCGGAGGTCCCGGAAACACCAAGGACTGGATCGGGATCTACCCGGAAGGCGTGACGCCCGGATCGACGGGATCGACCCTCTGGTTCTACGTGGACGGCACCCGTTCCGGGAACGCCGGCCTCCGCACGGGATCCGTCACCTTCGGCACCGGCCTCAACCTCGCCGGGACCTGGAACGCGTTCTTCCTGCTCAACGACGGCTACGAGGTCCTGACCAACCTCAGCTTCACCATCCTGGATCCCGCCGCCGCCGCGGTGCGTCCATCGCAGCGGACGTTCGCTCCCGGACAGGCGATCACCGTCGGATTCACCAACGGCCCGGCCAACCCCAAGGACTGGATCGGCGTCTACCGCGCCGACCAGACCCCTGGCGGGGTCGGTTCCACGATCTGGAACTACGTCGACGGAACCCAGGCCGGCACCACCGGGCTGGCCAGCGGATCGGTCACCTTCCCGAACGGCCTCGGCCAGGAAGGCGAGTACCAGGTCTACCTGCTGGAAAACGACGGCTACACGATCCTCGCCGGTGAACGTTTCACCGTGGCGACGCCGGTCTTCTCCGGCCCGAGCCTGCTGACCTCGACCCCGGCCAACGGTTCCACGAACGCCTTCCCCGACGCGGTCTTCGCCGCCTCCATCACCAACGGGACCGGCTCCGCGGTGGCACCCGCCACGGTGCGTCTCACCCTGGACGGCGCGCCGGTCGCCGCCTCGGTCGTGGCCAACGGCGGTCTCGTCACGGTGGCCTACACCAATGCGACCCTGTTGCCCCCGGGTTCCGCCCACACCTACGTGCTGAGCTTTGCGGACAACGCGATTCCCCCGGTCGAACAGCGGCTCACGAACGCGTTCTCCGTCCGGAACTACCGCAACCTCGAGCTGCCGGCCCCGATCGTCTTCGAGAACTTCGACTCGGTCGCCGAGGGTTCCGTTCCCGCGGGTTGGACCCTCCGGTCGTACGTGCCCTCCGACAACCCCGACATCGACCTCGGCAACCTCGACTCCGCCGCCTACGCGAGCTGGACCGTGGTGGACGCCGCCCGCTTCAACGGGCGCTTCATCACCTACAGCAACCCGGAGACCCCGGACGGCGAGGCCTTGGACTACCTCCGAGTGAACCGTCCCAACCCGGCGAACGTGGTCGGTGGACGCGTCCTCCGGGAGCCTCTGGCAACGGGCCGCTTCCTCTTCAGCACCTCCGGCTACCGCCGGGGCGGCAGCCAGGTCTTCTACGCGTTCACGCCCGACTTCAACATGGCCGGCAGGACCAACGTCCACGTCGCCTTCAAGAGCCTCTACGAACAGAACCAGGACAGCATGGGCGCGCTGGAGTACTCCGTGGACGGCGGCACGAACTGGATGCCCGTGGCCTACCTCCTCGACGGACCGGACATCGTCCGCACCGAAGCCGGCGCGGTGGACGCCGTGGCGACTTTCACCGCGGAGCGTGGCGACTCGGCGACCTACACCGACGAGAACGGGGTCACGGTCGGCGGCACCTACGGCGCCTTCATCGCCGCGCCGATCTCCGAGTCGCTCGCGCCCTTCGTCGAGGCGCGCATCAACGACGACACCGTCGAATCCAAGCGTTACGAGCTGTACCGGCTGCCGATGGCCGACAACCAGTCGCGGGTCCGCCTGCGCTTCGCCTACGCCGGCACCGACAGC
>CAIYXO010000003.1 GCA_903930165.1 uncultured Verrucomicrobiota bacterium
CGCCAGGCCATCGAGTCATGAGCCTCACTCCTCCCACCCCGACGCTGTCCCGCCTTTCCGGCGTGCTCGACCGCGTCCGCGCCACGCGCGTCGTGGAGAAGCGCGGTCGCGTCGTGCAGCTCATCGGCCTCGTCATCGAGAGCGAGGGCCCCCTGTGCGCCGTCGGCGAGATCTGCCGCATCGAGAGCGCCCGGCACGACAGCCACACCCTTGCCGAGGTGGTCGGATTCCGCGAAGGACGCGTGCTCCTCATGCCGCTCGGCGAACTCAGCGGCATCCACCCCGGCTCCGAGGTCGTCGCCTACGGGCGTCCCCTCGAGGTTCCGGTGGGCGACGAACTGCTCGGCCGGGTCCTCAACGGACTCGGGCAGCCCATCGACGCCCTTCCGCCGATCCGCCCGTCCGGCATCGCGCCCTGCATGGCCGCCCCGCCGCATCCGCTCCGCCGCACGCGGATCCATGACGTCTTCGGCACCGGCATCAAGGCCATCGACACCCTCATCCCCGTCGGGCGCGGCCAGCGCCTCGGCATCTTCGCCGGATCCGGCGTCGGCAAGTCGACGCTTCTCGGCATGATGGCCGCCCACGCCGAGGCGGACGTGAACGTGATCGCGCTGATCGGCGAGCGCGGCCGCGAGGTGCGGGAGTTCCTCGAGAAGGACCTCTCCGAGGAGGGACGCCGCAAGTCGGTGGTCGTCGTGGCGACCTCCAACGAACCCGCGCTCTCCCGTCTCAAGGGCGCCTACACCGCGATGGCCATCGCCGAGCATTTCCGCGACGCCGGGAAGTCGGTCCTCCTGATGATGGACTCCGTGACCCGCTTCGCCATGGCCCAGCGCGAGATCGGCCTCGCCGTCGGGGAGCCGCCGGCCACCCGCGGCTACACCCCGAGCGTCTTCGCGCTCCTGCCCCAGCTTCTCGAACGCGCCGGCGCGGGCGAACGCGGGGCCATCACCGCCTTCTTCACCGTCCTCGTCGAGGGCGACGACATGAACGAGCCCGTCGCCGACACCGTCCGCGGCATCCTCGACGGACACATCGTCCTCGACCGCGTCCTGGCCCAGCAGAACCACTATCCCGCGATCGACGTGCTCCAGAGCATCAGCCGTCTCACCCGCGACCTGTGTTCCCAGGACCAGCTCGACATCGCCGGAAGGGCCCGGGAGCTGATGTCCGTGTACCGGAAGAACTCCGACCTCATCAACCTCGGCGCCTACGTCGCCGGTTCGAACGCCTCCGTCGACGCCGCCATCCGGCTCCGCGAGGCGATCGACCTCTTCCTGCGCCAGAGGGTCGATTCCGGATTCCAGCCCGCCGAGGGATGGAACCTGCTCAAGGACGCCCTCGCCGGCCGCAAGCCCTGATCCCAACGCATCCCCATTCCCATGAAACGATTCCGCTCCAAGGTCGCCGCGCTTCTCGACCTCCGTCGCCGCCGCGAGGAGCAGTCGCTCCAGGACCACGCCAAGGTCCTGCTGGCCCGACAGGCCGCGCTCGACCGGCTCCAGGCGGTGGCCGGTGCCATCGAGGCGCTGCGCCTCGACCTCCGTCAGGCCATCTCCTGCGGTTGCTCCGCTTCGGTCCTCGCCCAGTTCCACGGCTACGGCGGCCAGCTGGACCGGGACCACACCGAGGCCGCCGCTGCCGTCACACGGGCCGAGTCCGACGTCGCCCGTTCCCTGTCCAAGGTGCTCGACGCCCGTCGTGAACGGGAGTCGGTCGAGAAGTTCCAGGTCCGCGAGCGCGAGGCCCACGACCGCGAGTGCCTGCGCGAGGACCAGAAGCGCCTCGACGAGATCGCCCTGCGCCGGGTTCCCCACCTCTTTGCCGCACGCGCGGCCTGATCCCTCATGAAGGCCCTTTCCAGCCCACTCCTTTCCTCCCTGGTCGGAGGTCTCATCTACCTCGCGACCACCGCGGTGCTGATGATCCGCGGATACATCCCACCTCCGCCGCCCGCGCCGCCGGCGCAGGCGGGAGGGGAGGTCCATGATCCCAATGTCCCGCCCGCGACCCTGGACCCCAAGAACCCGCCTCCGTCCTGGTCCTACTTCAATCCGGACGTGGAGTACCTCGTGAAGGAACTGAAGGACCAGAAGCTCGGGCTGACCTCGAAGGAGAAGGATCTCAAGGAGCTGGAGGCCCGCATCCTCGCCGAGCGTCTGGAGCTTTCCGCCATCACCCAGCAGGTCGCCCGGCTGCGTCAGGAGATCGAGGACTCGATCCTGAAGATGAAGGAGGACGAGCAACTCAACCTGAAGCGGCTCGCGAAGTCCTACGCCGCCATGGAGCCCGCAGGTTCCTCCAAGATCCTCCTCGAACTGGAACCCGACATGGCCGCCAAGATCCTCTACCTGATGAAGGACGACGTCGTGGCCGGGGTCCTCGACGCGATGTCCAAGGTCGGCAACGAGGGCGTGAAACGCGCCGCCGAACTCACCCGCCGTCTTCGCCTGATGCAAAGCACCGCCAAGAAATGACCCCGTCCAGCCTTCCCGGCACGGACGCCTTCTCCCTCATTTCTCCGCAGGACGCGGTCAACGCACTCCCCGCCGCCGCCCCTTCGCCAGCCGAAGCCGGCGGTGCTTCGGGGTCGGATTTCGGCCAGCTTCTCGAGGTTTCCCTCAGGTCCGGCCCTGTTCCGGCAGCTCCGCCGCCTTCCCCAAATGTCGGCCTCCCGGGCTCGGCGGTTTCCGAAGAGGACCTTCTCCCTCCCGGTTCCGCGCCGACCGCAGGCCCGGTTGTCCAACGTCTCGCGCCGGAGTCCGCCCCGAAGCCGCATCCCGTGCCGACCGTTCAGCGTGCCTCCAGGCCGCGTGCCAACGCGGAGGTGGAATCGGTCGCTGAATCCGCCGTCCCGGCGCCGGTTGAAGCGCTGGAAGCCGCACCGTTTCCGGAAGGTCGGCGTACCGGACCTCGGCGCACCGTTGCGACCTCCGCCGACCTGACGGATCCGGCGCCGGTTCCTCTCGGTGCCGAGGCACCTGTTCCCGCTCCGTGGACCTCCATGCCGTTGCCCGACGCGGTTGATGCGGCGACGCTTGAGAAGTCGACGCCCCAGGACGGCGCCGCATCCCAGCAGGTCGATCTTCCCGGTTCCTCCTCGACCGGCACACCCGGTCCGAAGCCGTTGGCGCACCGAGAATCCCGGACCGGAGGGACGGAGACTTCGACTTCGGAACCGACCCGGCCGAATCCGACCCTCGAACCGGCTTCTGCAACCCGGATCCCCATTGAAACCGCTTCCGGGCCCGGATCGAAGCGGTCGATGCCCAGGCTTTCCCGGTACCCGGTGGCTTCGGCTCCCGATGTTTCCCCGAAGGATCATTCGGGCAGCCCTGAGATTTCCCAGCCGCCATCCAAGGTCGCCGCCACGGCCTTCCGGAGTGGTACCGCGACTTCAGAACCATCAAGTTCGCAAAACCCACAGGCGCGTCCCACCTCTGTCCCTTCACGCCTGTGGGTGGAGGGGAATCCGCCCGCTTCCACCCTTGCCGTCGTGGAATACCCGTCAGTTCCGGGTGGCCCTCGAACGGGTTTCCAGGTCCGTCAGTTCAGCCCGGTGCAGGACAATCCGATCCTGGAATCGCCCGAAACGGTTCCCACGCCGGCCGAGGCACCCTGGAAGCCGGACTTCTCCGCGGAACCCATCCGGACTCCGTTGCCTCCGCTGACCGCCTCCGTGGCGCCGCCGGCCGCTTCGGACCTCGACGAGGCCGACCCGAAGGGACCCGATCCGGAAGGAAAAGGTCCGAGATCCACCGCGGTTCCCCAGCCACCAGGACTCGTTCCACTGCGCCTTGAAGTCGCCGCCTTCGAGTTGTCCGCCGCCGGCGAATCCCTGCGCCGCCTTCAGGAGGTGACTTTCGGAGGACCGTTGGCCGCCACGGCGCCTGAATCACCCGCGTGGGCTCCGACGCCCGAATCCGCCGCCCCGGCTGTGCCCCAGGGTTCCGGGAGTCCCGATTCCGGTGACATACGCGTAGTGGGCCGCCAACTTTTGGTTGCGGACTCGACGGACGGGACCGGGAAATCGGCCGCCGACACCGGAAAGGTTCGGGAGCTGCCGGTCCAGTCGGCCCGGAACCTCGGCTGGCAGCGGGCTTCAACGGGGCGTCCCGACCCGGTTGAAATCGCCGGGCCAACCCCGGGGCGGGTTCCTGAGACCACCCTTCCAACCGACGTCGATCCGGGGAATGGGTCTTCTACGCAAGTGTCTGTTGTGGAGAGGAATGGGGCGCTGTCGGATACCCACACCAAGCGGCGCTTCGGGATGGTTGAGAGCAGGACTGGGAAGCCCGGCACACCCGATGCTGGAGAGGGCACGTCGATGGCCTACAGCGCAATCCAGTCCGAATTTGCCGGTTCCGGGGAGATCCGGACGCCGGGACGGGCAGAAATGTCCCGGACGCGGACTGCGGTCGAGGTGGCATCCGACTTCCCCCAACTCCCAATCCCCCAAGAACCCTCCGTGAAACGCTTCGACCCAGCGCCTTCCGAGGCCGGCAGCACCGCGACGC
>CAIYXO010000004.1 GCA_903930165.1 uncultured Verrucomicrobiota bacterium
ACATTTCCTCCCGGATGGAACGGGCCGGAGACCACGACTTCATCCAGGGTTGGACCGGCGCGGACGCCCTCAGCGTGATCGCCAACTCCTCCGACAAGGCCGTCCGCGTCCCCGGCAACATGAAACCCCATGGCGTCGCGGTTCATCCCAGTCCTTCCCGGCGTGTCGTGGTGTCTTGGCGGAGCCCGGCCGAAGTCCGCATCCAGGCCTCCGGTGTCCTCCGCCACGCACATCCGGAATGCGGCAACGGCGTCGCCTGGACCCTCGATCTCCGCCGCGGACCGACCCGAATCCGTCTCGCCTCCGGCACCGCGCAGGGCGACCGCGAGTCCCGCTTCGGTCCCATCCCGGACATTGCTGTGCGCCTCGGCGACGCCCTCTCGCTCTCCGTGGGCCCGCGTGACGGCAACCATTCCTGCGACCTCACCGCGGTCGATCTCACCCTGACGGACGGCACCAGCCGCTGGGACCTCGCGTCGGACGTCTCCCCCGACATCCTCGCCGGCAATCCCCACGCCGACCGCCTGGGCAACGCCGGCGTGTGGCATTTCCACAGCGAACCCGACTCCCCGGCCGCGGCCGTTCCCGCCATCCCGCCCGGTTCGCTGCTCTCCCGATGGCAGCTGTCCACCAACTCCGCCGACCGGCCGCGCATCGCCGAGGAACTCGGCCGTCTGCTGACCGACGAACGCCCGGCATCGCCCGTGGATCCCGTGGACGCTCGGCTTCGCGAACATCTCCTCTCCCTGAACGGTCCCCTGCTCCGGGGCCTGCTTCAGGCCGGCAAGACGCGCGTCTCCGAACCGAAGGGGTCGGCCAGCGTGGACGTCGGCCTCGATCCTGCGCTCTTCGGTCCCCGCGCGGTCGCCGTCGGGAGCAAATCGACGGACCTGGCCGTGTCGGCGCCGTCGGTGCTCGAGGTCCGTGTCCCGGCCGAGCTCGCCGCGGGAGCGGAATTCGTCGCCACCGGCCGACTCCATCCCGCCGCCGGTCCACAGGGCAGCATCCAGATGCAGCCCAGGACCGAGCGACCTGCGAAGCTCGGGCTCTCCGCCGGCCCCGCGCGCGAGACCGGTGGCAAGGGCACCTGGTCCGACGGCGAACGCCCGGTGGTCTCGGATTCCCCGATCCTGGTCCGCGCAGGCTCGTCGGCCGCAAAGCGCCTCGAGGCGGCCTTCGACGAGTTCCGCAACCTGTTCCCCGCCGCGCTCTGTTACTCCAAGATCGTGCCCGTCGACGAGGTGGTCACCCTCACGCTGTACCACCGGGAGGACGAGCACTTCCGCAGGCTGCTGCTCGACGAGGACGGCGCCAAGGAACTCGACCGCCTCTGGGCGCGGCTCCACTTCGTCAGCCAAGACGCCCTCAAGCTCGTGGACGGCTTCGAGCAGCTGTGGCAGTTCGCGACGCAGGACGCCGATCCCAGCGCCTTCGAGCCCCTGCGCGAACCCATCCGCCGTCGGGCCGAGGCCTTCCGCGCGGAGGTCGCCGCCGCCGAGCCTCGCCATGTCGAGGCCCTGCTCGATTTCGCAGGGCTCGCGTACCGCCGTCCGCTCTCCGACGCGGAGCGGGACGGCCTTCGTGGCCTCTACCGGAAACTGCGCGCGGAGGATCTCCCACACGAGCAGGCCATCCGGCTCGTCCTAGCCCGGGTCCTTGTCGCACCGGCCTTCCTCTACCACGCCGAGAAGGCGGTCCCCGGCGAGAAGCCCGGCCCGGTCGACGCCTGGGAGCTGGCCTCGCGCCTGAGCTACTTCCTCTGGTCCTCCACCCCCGACGAGGCCCTCCGATCCGCCGCCCGCGACGGTTCGCTGGTTCGACCGGAGGTCCTTCGCGCGCAGGTACGGCGCATGTTGAAGGACCCGCGGATCAGCCGGCTCTCCTCCGAGTTCGCCGCCACTTGGCTGCACCTCTACGCGTTCGACGAGCTCTCGGAGAAGAGCGAGCGGCATTTCCCGACCTTCGAAGGGCTTCGCGCCGACATGTACGGCGAGACGCTTCGCTTTTTCACGGACCTCTTCCAAAACGACGGTTCGGTCCTCGGGATCCTCGATGCGGACCACACCTTCGTCACCGCGGCCCTGGCGAAGCACTACGGCATCGAAGGGATCGAGGGCGACGGTTGGCACCGCGTGGAAGGGATGCGTCGACTCGGCCGGGGCGGCGTCCTCGGCCAGGCCACGGTCCTCGCGAAGCAGTCCGGGGCTTCGCGGACCAGTCCGATCCTCCGCGGCAACTGGCTCGCCGAAGTCCTGCTTGGCGACAAGCTGCCCAAGCCGCCCAAGGACGTCCCGCGCCTGCCCGAGGACGAGGCCGCCGAGCCGCTCACCGTCCGGCAACTCACCGAGAAGCACAGCAACGATCCCCGCTGCTACGGCTGCCACCGCCGGATCGACCCGTTCGGATTCTCGCTCGAGTCCTTCGACGCCATCGGTCGCAGCCGCGGGAAGGACCTCGGCGGACGTCCGATCGACACCCGCGTCCGCGTGCTCGACGGCTCCGAGTTCGACGGCCTGCCCGGGCTCCGCGCCTACCTGGTGGACCGCCGCCGCGACGCCTTCCTCCGCCAGTTCTGCCGCAAGCTGCTCGGCTATTCCCTCGGACGCGGCGTGCTTCTCTCCGACGGCCCACTGCTCACGCAGATGCGCGACGACCTCAAGGCGCGGGACCACCGCTTCTCCGCCGCGGTCGAGTCGGTGGTCCTGAGCCGCCAGTTCCGCGAGATCCGCGGAAAGGAGATGGCCTCCGGGGACTGACCGGCATAAATACACTCCACAGCCCTCCCACCGATTCCCATGCCCAGCCACCATTTCACCCGCCGCACCTTCCTGCGCGGCGTCGGCGTCTCCATGGCCCTGCCGTGGATGGAGTCCGTCAACGTCTGGGGCGACACCCCGCCGGCTTCGACGCGTCCCGCGAGCGAGGCCCCGGTCCGTTTGGCCGTGCTCTTCTCCGGCAACGGCTTCCACTCCCGCGAATGGTGGGCCAAGGGCGAAGGCGACGGGATGGAGCTCGGCAAGGTGCTGGAACCCCTCTCGGACGTCCGCCGCAAGATGCTCTTCGTCCGCGGCCTCTACAACGCGGAGGCCCTCAAGGGGAACATCCACAGCTCGCAGACCGGGAACCTGCTCTCCGGCGCGCCCTTGGCCTCGGGCGGCGAAATCCGCTCGGGAACCAGCGTCGACCAGATGCTTGCCCAGCGCTACGGGCGCTCCACGAAGGTCCCCAGCCTCGTGCTCGGCTGCGAGAAATCGAACCCGTCGGTGCACAAGAACTACTCGATGCTCTACAGCTCCCACATCTCGTGGAGCTCCCCGACTTCCCCGACACCGCTCGAGGTCTATCCGGCGCTCGCCTTCGACCGGCTGTTCAAGGACGAGGTCG
>CAIYXO010000005.1 GCA_903930165.1 uncultured Verrucomicrobiota bacterium
CTTCGACTCCCAATCCGCGCCGGAGCCGGTGAACCGGGCCCGTCGCAGGCTGACCCAGTCGCCGCCGACGCTGCGGACCCAGGCGTTGCGGAACCGGGCGCGACGGGTCTCGTCCACGCTGGCGCCGTCGCGGCGGAAGTCCTCGACGAAGGAGTAGAGCCCGGAGAGCGGCTTGCCGCCGGTGCGGGTGCGGAACGTGGCCAGCTTCCACCAGTCGCCGCGGTCCTCGCGCCAGATCCACGCGGTGTAGGCGGTCTTGTTGGTCTGCACCTCGCCGCGCAGGACGAACCGGTTCGTCTGGCCGATCTTCCACGCGAACGGCGCCATGCACTGGCCTCCGGTGCCTTCGCCCCCGAAACGCTTGATCCGCACGCCCTCGCCCTCGTGGAGCAACTCGACGCGGTCCTCGGTCTTCACCGCCTTGGGATCGTCGCCCGTGGTCGGGTCCCAGACCGAGAAGATCACCACCGTGTTCGTGGAGGAGTTGAGCTGCTGGATGCCGAAGTAGCCGGTGTTCCAGCCGCAGGCCATGAAGTAGGATCCGTTGACCGACTTCTCCACGACCATCTCGTTGGCGAACCACTCGGAATCCGGAGCGGGATATCCCAGGTGCACGGAGCGCGCCGCACGGTAGCGCTTGGGAGAAGCCTCGTCGGCAACGGAAGCGACGATGGAACCGAGGAACAGCGACAGGGCCAGGCACAGTCGAATCATGTGCCCGAGGCTAGCGGGGACCGGGAACCTGGAAAATGGTTTCGCGGGGAATCCGAGTATCAGCCTTGCGCGGCCAGTTCCGCGGCCGTCGCCACGAGCAGCCCGCGGCACCTTTCGAACTCGCCACGCAGGTCCTCGAGAAAGCGGGTCTGCATCGCCAATTCCCCGGTCGCGAAGCTGTGTTCGAGCCGGTTGGCGATCGCCTCCATCTCGGAGAGCCCGAAGATGGAGGAACTTCCCTTGAGGGAATGGGCCGCACGCTTCAGCGAAGTCTGGTCGTCCGACTCCAGGAACCGTGCGATCTCCTCTAGACGGTTGGGCGTATCGGCCAGATAGGACTCGAGCAGTTCCGCCACCCCGTCCGGACCGATCTCTTCGGCGAGTTGGCGACAGGTCTCCTTCATGTTGGCTGGATCGAATTCCATGGCGGCGCCCCCCGCAACAAACCGGGACGGATGCTCGGTCGTCAAGTTCCCACGCTGGAGAACCATCGGTTCCGATGCCGCTGGAGAGAAGTTACGATCGTGCATGGGGCAATTCCAAGTCGGCTCGGCTGGCACCGGAGAGATCGGCCGGGAACCGCATTCCCTTGAGAACGGAAGCCGCTTCTCCGACCAGCCGGGGCCTTCTCGCAACCGGCGGCGGACACAGTCTCCACGGATGAACGCTTGAGCGTCGGGGCGTCCGACCTTCTGCTTGGGCCACGCCATGAAGCCTTCCGTCCCGCGGCTGCTCCCCTGCGTCCTCCTGTTTCCGGTCCTCTTCAAGGCCCTTGGTGACGGACCCGCGGACAATCGTCCCGAAATGGTCCGACCGGTCCCGCCGCCTGGGATCTCGGTCCCGGAAGAGACGCGCCGGGAGCTCGCCGAGGGCGTGGCCCGATTGGGCAAAGCGTTGGAGGAAGCGGCGAAAGAAGGGCCTCCAGGCACGTCACGAGGGACCCGGCTTCCGGATGTCGCGATCTTCCACAAGGCCGTGGACTGGGCGCTCCGGCACGACGAGTTCTTCCGGACCAACGAGTTCCGCGCGGCCAATGCGTTGCTCGAGGAAGGGACGCGGAGACTCGAGGCCCTACGCGCCGGAAAAACGCCCTGGACCACGGCCAACGGCCTGGTGGTGGCCGGCTATGTGTCGCGCATCGACGGCTCGATCCAGCCATATGGTTTGGTCGTTCCACGTTCCTGGACCCCGGACTCCGGACGACGCTGGCGGCTGGACACCTGGTTTCATGGGCGAGGAGAGCAATTGAGCGAACTGGCGTTCCTCTTGGACCGGATGCGCAACCCCGGCGAGTTCACCCCGCCCGACACCTTCGTCCTGCACCTCTATGGCCGCTACTGCAATGGGAGTCGGTTCGCCGGCGAGACCGACTTCTGGGAGGCGCTCGCCGACGTGAGGTCACGCTACCCGATCGACGAGGACCGCATGGTGGTGCGCGGATTCTCCCTTGGAGGGGCTTCCGCCTGGCATATCGGAGTCCACCACGCCGCCCGCTGGGCGGCCGTGGCACCTGGCGCAGGATTCAGCGAGACGGCGGAGTTCCTGAAGGTCTTCCAGAAGGAGAAGCTGGCTCCGGCATGGTGGGAACAGAAGCTTTGGCGTCTGCACGACGCGACGGCGAACGCTCTCAACCTGGCGATGGTCCCGACGATCGCCTACAGCGGCCATGACGACAGCCAGATCCAGGCGGCCGAAGCGATGCACGAGGCGATGGGCCGGGAGGGGATGGAACTGGCACACCTGGTCGGCCCGAAGACCGGACACAAGTACGAGCCGGGGGCCAAGGCGGAGCTCAACCGCCGCATCGACGCCATCGCCGCCATCGGACGCCGGCGTGTGCCGCCACAGGTCCGCTTCGTCACCCATTCCCTCCGGTACAATGAGATGGCCTGGGTGAAGGTGGACTCCATGGGGGAACACTGGGAACCCGCCCGTGTGGTGGCCTCGTTGAACAACCTCACAGGAGGCGCCGACATCTCTGCCACGACGACCAACGTGACCGGATTGAGCTTCGTGTTCGAGGCGGGCGACGCCCCGATGGATGTGACGAGACCCGTGAACGTGGTCATCGATGGTCAATCGATCACCACCGATCCGCCGAAAACCGACCGCTCCTGGAGAATGGCATTCCATCGGGAGGGGGAAGAATGGATCGCGGGCCCCTCCTTCGTGGCCGGACTCCGAAAACGCCATGGGCTCCAAGGTCCTGTCGACGACGCCTTCATGGACTCGTTCCTCATGGTCCTGCCGGGAGGGGAACCGATGAACCCCGAGGTGGGCCGCTGGGTCGCCTCCGAGAGCGCACGGGCA
>CAIYXO010000006.1 GCA_903930165.1 uncultured Verrucomicrobiota bacterium
CATCCTTTCCGAACACGGTGCCGACATCGCTGCCGTGATCGTTGAACCCCTCCACCGGTGCATTCCGCCGGGACCGGGTTTCCTGGAGGGGTTGCGGGAGGTCACCCGGAGGTTGGGCATCGTCCTGGTCTTCGACGAGGTGGTCACCGGCTTCCGTTTGGCCCTGGGTGGCGCCCAGGAATATTTCGGCGTGCAGCCCGACATGGTGGCCTATGGCAAGGGGCTCGGCGGCGGGTTTCCCATCGGGGCCTACGCCGGGCGTGCCGACCTGATGGAAGCGGTTTCGGAACATCGTCTTCCCCGGGCCGACTACGCCTGGTCGGCGTCCACGACCGGAGGCAACCCGGTCTCGTGCGCCGGCGCTCTGGCGATGCTGGACCTCCTTTCGGAGCCCGGCACCTACGAGCAACTACACGCGCTCGGCCGCCGGTTCCGTACCCTGCTTGCCGGAGCCTTGACCTCCACCGGCACCGCGGCCCAGGTGCTCGGCGACGGCCCCCTGGGACAGGTCGCATTCTCCGCGGTTCCGGTGGTCGACCAGAAGACCTGGCTTGCCAGCGACCGGGCGCGGGGCCGGCGCCAGATGCTGGCGCTGCTGCGCCGCCGGGTCTTCCTGAACCCGATGGGAACCAAGCTGTACCTCTCGCTCGCCCATTCCGACTCCGACCTCGTCGAGTTCGCCGACCGTTTCGCGTCGGCGTTGGAGGAGTCCGCCCAAGCAACCCCCTGAAACGATGCTCCATTGCAGTCTCCTCTCCGGTGAACCGATCGAAGGCACGCCCCTCCTGACCATCCGCAGCCCGTACGACGGTGCGGTGGCCGGCGAGGTCACGACGGCCACCCGGGCCCACACCCTCGCCGCGGTGGCCGCCGCGGTCGGGTTCCGGGACACGCCCACCCGTTACCGGAGGTCCGCGATCCTGGACGGCGCCCGCGTCGCGCTTGAGGCGCGTCGCGAGGAGTTCGCCCGGACGATCACCGCCGAGGCGGGGCTGGCGCTGCGTGAAGCCCGGTACGAGGTCGGCCGGACGGTCGACGTGCTCCGCTTCGCCTCCATGGAGGCGCTGCGCGACG
The DNA here is from genome assembly GCA_903930165.1 of uncultured Verrucomicrobiota bacterium. Classification (GTDB taxonomy): domain Bacteria; phylum Verrucomicrobiota; class Verrucomicrobiia; order Limisphaerales; family UBA9464; genus SXXZ01. Next base: position 1,075 of record CAIYXO010000006.1, read on the forward strand.
ACGGCCAGATCTTCTCCTGCGACGTCTCGGAACAGGGGCGCGCGAGGAAGATCTTCACCACCCGCGAGCCGCTGCGCTGCGCCGTCGCGATCACCCCGTTCAACCACCCGCTGAACCAGGTGGCCCACAAGGTCTGTCCCGCCATCGCGGCAGGGACGCCGATGGTCCTGAAGCCGTCCGAGAAAACCCCGATCACCGCCCTCAAGTTCGCCGGCCTGCTCCGCGACGCGGGTCTCCCGGGGCCCATGCTCAGCGTCCTGCTTGGGCCCACCGCCGAAGTGGCCGAGGAGTTGGTGCGGCATCCGGACGTCGACGTCGTCGCGTTCACCGGAAGCGTGCCCGTGGGCAAGCGCATCTCCACCACGGCCGGTTACAAGAAGCTGGTGCTCGAGTTGGGTGGCAACGACCCGCTGATCGTCCTCGACGACGCCGACCTCGACCTGGCCGTGACGCTGGCCGCGGAAGGCAGCTTCCGGAATTCCGGCCAACGTTGCACGGCGGTGAAGCGGATCCTGGTCCAGGATGGAATCGCCGAGGAGTTCACCCGCCGTCTCGTCGAGAAGACACGCGAGTACGTCTGCGGCGATCCGATGGACGAGGCCACCCGCGTCGGGACGGTCATCGACGAGGCCTCCGCCATCCAGTTGGAGACGGTGGTCCGTGAGGCGGTGGCCGCCGGAGCCCGGGTCCTGGTCGGGGGCGGACGCCGTGGAGCGCTGCTCTCCCCGACGGTCATCGTCGACGTCCCCCGCGACGCCCGCATGGTGGTCTGCGAGAGCTTCGGTCCGTTGGCGCCCGTGATGAAGGTGCGCGACCTCGAGGATGCCATCGCCGTCGCCAACTCCACCGCCTACGGGCTGAGCTCCGGCGTGGTGACGACCGGACTCCACAACGCCCTGCGTGCGATCCGCGGGCTGCGCTGCGGTACGGTGAACATCAACGAGGTTCCCGGCTTCCGCATCGAGAGCAGTCCCTTCGGCGGCATCAAGGACAGCGGCCTCGGCATCAAGGAGGGCGTCATCGAGTCCATCAAGGGTTACACCTACGTGAAGACCTTCAGCCTTCCCTGGTAGGCGTACCGCATTCCCCCGCGGGACCGGACCGGTCCCGAGACGTCATGTCCCGCCGGGTTTTACAGCCCCGCGGGACTTCTGCTATCTCCATGGCATGTCCTCCCGGCCGAATCGTCGTGCACGCTTCCTGTCCGCCGTGGCGCTGTCCGCAGCGGTCCGTGTCCTTGCGGAAGATCCGTTGCCGAGCGCGGACCGGCTTTCTTCCAGCCCGGTGCTGCGGCATCTGCGCCCCAATCCGGTGCTGAACTCCCCGAAGTCGGCGGCCGAGCGGACGGTGGCCCAGATGCATGTGCCGCCGGGCTTCCGTGTGGATCTCGTCGCCGCTGAACCGGATCTCCACCAACCGATCGCCTTCGCCTTCGACGAACGCGGACGCATCTGGGTCGCCGAGGCGTACAGCTATCCGACACGCCGGCCGGAGGGGCGGGGGCAGGACAAGCTGGTGATCCTCGAGGATCGCGACGGGGACGGACGCTTCGAGGACCGGAAGACCTTCGCAGAGGGGCTCAACCTGGTGAGCGGGTTCGAGGTCGGTCATGGCGGGGTATGGGTCGGCGCCGCGCCGCAGCTGCTGTTCATCGCCGATCGCAATCGGGACGACGTCCCCGACGGGCCGCCCAAGGTGTTGCTCGACGGATTCGGCTACCAGGACACCCACGAGTGCCTCAACAGCTTCCTCTGGGGGCCGGACGGATGGCTGTACGGCAACCAGGGCGTCTTCAACCTCGCCCACATCGGCAAGCCCGGGGCGCCGGCGTCCGAGCGTGTGGAACTGAGGGCCGGCGTGTGGCGGTACCACCCGGTCCGACACGAGTTCGAGGTCTTCGCCCATGGCGGCAGCAATCCCTGGGGGCTCGACTACGACGAACGCGGCGAGCTGTTCATGACCCATTGCCGCAGCTACTGGGGCCGGGGTCTGACCACCCACGTGTTCCAGGGCGGACACTACTGGAACCAGGCGAACGCCAACCACGCCCCGTTCATCGTCGGCGATCCACCGGAGGGTTTCCCCGGGTTCCGCAACTTCCTGCTCGCCTCCGCCCGCTACGACCATGGTGCGGGCGGTGCGGGCGGGAAGGGGAGTGACGCGATCTACGGCGGCCACTCCCACGTCGGCACCATGATCTACCAGGGGGACAACTGGCCTGTGGAGTACCGGGGCCATCTCTTCACCCACAACCTGGGCGGGCACCAGATCAACCGTCAGGTGAACCGGCCTCTGGGCTCCGGGTTCGACACGGTCCACGAGGGACATGACACGCTGTTCTGCACGGATCCGATGTATGTCGCCGTCGACCTCCAGTACGGGCCGGATGGCGCGGTCTATTTCATCGACTGGTATGACCGCCAGCACTGCCACAACCCGAACACCGAGCGCTGGGACCGCAGCAACGGCCGCATCTACCGGCTCCAATGGCAGGAGACCTATCGTCCGGTGAAAGTGGATCTCGGGGCGAAGGGAGATGCGGAGCTGGTCGGCGAGATGGAGCGTCCCAACGCCTGGTATGGTCGGACCGCCCGCCGGCTGCTCCACGAGAGGGCGTCGGCGGGCAAGCTGGCTCCGGCGGCGGTTTCCCGACTGCAGCGTCAGGCCTCCTCGGATCCCGCGCCCATTCGCCGTCTGGAGGCCTATTGGACGTTGCACCAGGTCGGCCTGCCAACCACCGGCGCGTTCAAGGACAGTGATCCGGCCGTCCGTGGATGGGGCGTGCGCCTGGCCACCGATCGCCGGAACGCCACGCCCCGGATCGAAGGGCAGTTGGTCCGGATGGCCACCGGAGAGGAATCGCCCGTGGTCCGACGGAACCTCGCTTCGGCCATCCAGCGCGTCTCCGCCGAGACTGCCTGGACGATCGCCGGGGCGCTCTCGGAGGTCGCTGTGGACGATTCGGACCGGAACATCCCGTTCCTGGTTTGGGACGGCATCGGCGCCCGCATGGCGGCGGAGCCGAGGAGGGCCTTCCAGATCGCCCGCAAGACCCGCATGCCCCGGCTGGCCGACTGGATCTGGTGGTATGCCGGGACCCTGGAAGGCGGACCGTTGGATGCCGCGGTCGCGGAGATCGGGAACGCCCGGGCGGAGGACCTTTCCCGGCGCCTCGCGGGACTGTGGCTCGCGATGGAACCCCGGGCAGGCGTTCCGGCGCCGGCTTCCTGGAGCCGTGTCGCCGCGGACCTCTACCGGCATCCGGAGCCGAAGGTGCGCGAGGTGGCGGAGAACCTGGCCGCGGTCTTCGGCGACACGTCGATGTTCTCCCGCCTTCGGAAGGAGCTCGCGGACGGCAACGCCAAGGAGCCGGCACGTCGCCATGCCTACGCCGTCCTTTCGAGGGCCCTCGACCGCGAGTCGCTCCCGGTGTTCCTCGGGTTGCTGGAGGATCCGTCCTTCCGGATGTCGGCGATCGGACTGCTGGCGCGCTTCGATTCGCCCGGGGTTGCCGACGCGCTGCTCTCCCGGTTCGGATCCTTCAATGCAGAGGAACGGATCGCGGCCCTGGACACGTTGACCCGGCGTCGTGGCCCGGCCTTGGCCTTGCTGGATGCGGTCGCCGGAGGTCGCGTGGCCCGGGACCAGATCTCAGCCTTCCAGATCCGGGCACTGAGCGGGCTGGGCGACGCCGAGGTCGACCGCCGGGTGCTGGCCGCCTGGGGCCGCATCTCCAAGACGCCGTCCGAGAAGC
>CAIYXO010000007.1 GCA_903930165.1 uncultured Verrucomicrobiota bacterium
AGTCACAACCCGTCACTACCCCGCGACGGCAGGGTCAACGCGGTGCGCAGGTCGTTCGGAACCAGCGTCACCTCCGTGGGGACCTCGATGGATTCGGATCCACGTTCCTTGGCTCCGGAGACCACCTCCCAGGTCACGGTGTGGGCTCCCGAGGGACCCGGTTCGGTGAGCACCCAGCGGATGCGGTTCGTTCCGGTCAGGGTCAACGACCCGAGTTCCTCCGCCCGCCCCTTCTCCCACTTGCGGAGGGTCATCCGGGCGGAAGAGCGGGCCGGCTGGTCGAACCAGAGCTCACGGAAAGCGTAGGATCCGGCGTACACCGGCTGTTGGGGCATGTTCCGTTCCTGACCCACGCCGAACTGGTCGGGATGCAGGGCCATGAACGCGCCCACGATGGAGAATGGCAGTCCGAACATCAGCGCGAGGTGGAGGACGACGCCGAGGGAGTAGAGGAGCCAGGCCCGGGTCCGGCTGCGCAGTTCGCCACGGATCCGGCGGATGCCGGCGGCGACGTACCAGAGCACCAGGACGGCCGAGACCAACCACAGGGTCCGAACGATCCGCTCCTCCTCCACGGCCGGCCCGTGGGCCATGCGGATCTGGCCGCCCAGCCAGATCGTGCCGAAGGCGAGGCCGGCGCCGAGGACCAAGGCCCGTGGCGCCTGCACCGCGAAGAGGGCGAGGCCGCGGCCGCGCAGTTCCGGGGTCCTGCCCCGCATGCGGACCATCGGGATGGAGCCGAGCAGTGCGGCGACGAACCCGAGGATCGTCGAGATGAGCAGCGCGACGAACCAAGGCCCCGCCTCGGGACCCGGATTCTCGAAGACGAAGCCCGCAATCCGGACTGCGGCGACGACGCCGGCGGGGAAGGCGATCAGGGCGAAGACGAAGGCGACCACCGCCAGGCGCGAAAGCCGCGGCCGAGGGGGCCGGGACGGCAACGGGGTTTCCGGTGAAGGGACCGGCGGCGGAATCATCCCGGGCAACCTAGCGGGTGCCACGGGTCCGTCGAGCGTCGAGCCAACTCGGCCAACAATGCGGAAGGGATCGGCACCCAAAGCCCCAAAGCCGCTGGGGAGCGGTGAAGAAACCCCGGGTTTCCCTCAGCAGGACCCGACGCCGAAGGGTGATCGCCTCCTCGGTTCCGGATCCTCCGGCCCATTGGCGCCTTGGCGCAGGTGCGTGAGGTCGGTCTTCGCTTCGGTTGAATCGCCACGACCCGTGCGGGTCGGCGTCACTCCACCCCTTGCATCATGTCCTCCATCAACGCCAGACCGACGGCCTCGGTGATCTCGTTGATGTCGTAGTTCCGCAACAGGCGGCCGGCGAAGCGGTCGGGGCCAAGGATGTCGCGGGACGAGGCCTGTCCGAGGATCTGGGCGGAATCGAGGCGGATGGCGGTGATCTGGACGTCGGGGGCGGAGTAGGTCTGGTCGCCGGAGACGGCCGGCACGGTGATGTTGCGGGAGGAGATCAGCACCTCGACGACGACGTCGGCGATCTTCTGCAGGGCTTCCCGGTCCTTGGCGGAGGCGGGAGAACCGGTGGTGCCGAGGAACTCCTGGACCGGGCGGTCGGCGAGCAGCTGGGCGGCGACCCTCTGGTCGGCGAGCTTGGCTCCGCCCATGCGGAGAGGCCGGCCGAGCAGGCGTTCGATGTCGCGTACCGTCTGGCGGTCGTTGAGCGGCACCTGAGGACGCGGTGAATTCGTGTAGACGTTGTCGCCGCTGACCCGGTCCTGGGTGCCTCGCAGCGGCTGGACGGGCGAGGTTCCGACGCCGGAGAGGTTGCCGACCACGGTGACGTTCTGTCCAAGCGGGCCGACGGCGGCGGGATTCGCGCCGGTGGGATGGAGGTCGGACTTGAGGGACTCGGTGGATTCGCGACGGCCGGTGATCCGGAGTCCGACGGATTCGTCCACGAGATCGCGGTTCACGAACAGGACCATGCGCGGGCCGCCGAGCTTGGGGTAGCCTGCCTTGAAGCGGTTGACGACGGTGCGGGCCTGTTCCGGGGAGACCAGCGGGGCGCGTCCCTGGATCGGGCGCTGTTCGTAGGTGGGACGGGGGTCGCCGGTCGGCACGGCGATGATCGGGGGGGAGCCGGCCGGCAAGGCCGGAGGCGGAGGTGGCACCGGATCCGCGGCGTGGGCGGTGGCCAGGGCGACGGCGAGGCCGGCGGGGAGAAGACGGAAGACGGTGTTCATGGCGGGATCTTGATGCTGGCGCCGATGGCGCCGGTGACGACCGTTCAACGGGCTTCGCGGACGCGGATGGTGAAGTCCTTCGCCTTGTCGTTCATGGAGACAAATCGGACGGACTCCTGGCCGTTCTCGGTGAGGATGAGCGTCTGCCACGGGGTCTCGTCGCCGGAGGAGAAACCGTCGAGTTCCTTGAACACGCATTGCACCTGGACCTCGATGCGGCGGTTGAGGCGGTTGCGCAGGTTGGCGGCGACCTCGAGCCGGCCGTCCTCGAGCGGCCGGGACATCAGTCCGCTGGCCGTCACGCTGCGCTGGGCGCGGAAGTTCATGGTGACGAACCGCTCGCGGTTCTCGTTGTCGTACTTGCCGGCGTTGCGGGCGGGATAGGCGCCACCGGCCTGGCCGGTGGAGATGGCGCGGGAGGCGCCGCCGATCTTCTCGCCGGTGCGGGCGCAGCCGCTGGCGAGGGCGAGGACGACGGTCGCGGCGATGGGGAACACGGGACGGAGGTTCATGGCTTTTGGACGGAGACGGAGTTCAGTCACGGTCGCTGACGAAGAGGACGGTGTCGCGGCCGGGCGCGACGGTGAACCGGACGGGGCGGGCCTTGACCACGGTGCCGCCGGCGTCGGCGAACTCGAGGGTGCCGGTGTAGTCCCCCGGGGCGAGCCGCCCGCTGCCGAAGGCGAGGAGGTTCGGGAGGTTGTCCCAGGTACGGGTGTCCGCGGTCGGCGTCGTCGCGGCGCTGATTCCCTTGAGGATGAGGCCCGCGGCCAGGAGTCCGAGGCCCGCCTCGTCCATGGCGCTGTTGCGTCCGGTCTGGGTGGCCATGATGGCGCCGCCGATCACCGCGGCGTCGCCGATCCCGCTGGTGGTGTCCTTGAACACCGCCTTGTTGGCGAGCACGTGGTCCATGACCCGGCCGCCGCGGGTGGTGGCCTGGTAGCTGAGGTCGTCGAAGGCCGGTGCCCGGAGGACGAGCGGTCCCACGCGGAGCACCGCGGTGACGGCGCGGGACTGTCCGGGGCGGAAGCGGAGCTGTTGGCGGTACTCGCCGGACGCGTACTTGGCGGGTCCGGTGCCCATCTCGGCGAAGAGCACGATGTTGGCGGGCGGATCGTAGGCCGGCGGCGCGGCCATGCGGGCCGCGGCGGCCGCACGGCGGTAGGCGTCCGAGCCGTCCCCGGCCAGCTTCGCCGAGACCAGTCCGTCGAGGTAGTCGAGCAGGACGTAGTCCGCCTGGTACTCGTTCTTCTCCGCGTCGGCGTCCTGGATCTGGGCGCTGCGGAAGCAGGCCCGCGCGTTGTCCGGTTCGCCGTCCATCCAGTAGAGGATGCCGCGATAGTAGTAGGCCATGACCCGTTCGTAGGGTTCGCCCCGGAAGTTCTTCCGGGACTCCTCTCGGAAGAGGCTGCGGGCCTGACGGGCGGAACGGTCTCCGGCGGAGATGCCGCCCAATGTGAGCAGGGCGTCGTCGAGCAGCGGCTTGGCGTCGGCGAAGCGACCCTGTCGCATGGCGTCCGCGGCCTGCCGGTATTGCACGAGGACGCGGTCCTTGGCGGGAACCGCCGGCGGCGGCTTGGGCCCGCCCGGACCCGAGGAATGGGCCGGAGTGGAGCTGTCCGTCGTGCAGCCCGCGAAGCAGAGCACAAGGAGCAGGAAGAGGATCGGAAACCGCCCGGTGGCGGGCGGGGTGAACGAGGACGGCGCTTTGGCCGGAAGGAGGGTCATGCGTTGGGCCCGGGTACGTGGCGCCGGGAGGCGTGGGACCGGAACCCGGTCAACGGTAGGCGGCGTCCTCGAGTCCCTGCTTCTTCACCTCGGCGGAGTCCTCCCAGAGGATGTCGCTGGTTCGGGCGTCGATGAGCTGGAAGCTGTAGAGCACGTAGTCGCTGACCCCCTTGCTGGTGCGGGTGGTCATGCCCTGGAGCTTTCCCGTGAGGAAGAAGTCGGCGCCCTTGAACTCGACCACGTTGGGATCCGAGGAGCTGGTGACGGCGCCGGACTGCTTGAGCTGCTGTTCGCGCTCGAGGGTCTGCATGCGTTCGCGGGCGAGGAAGATCACCTTGCCGCGGGCGTTCCGGTTCAGGGAGGTGCGGATGCGGGTGAGGAAGATGTCCTTGTTGAGGGTGAAACGGGTCTCGTTGACGACCGGGTCGAGCACGACGCGAGGGGTTCCGGCTGCGTTCCTGATCTGGGGCGTGTCGAGGATGCTGCGGGCCATCTTGTCGGTCACCTGGACGAGGTCCTGGGATTCGACGCCGGTGCCGCCGACGAAGCCGGATTCCTCGGGCTTGAGGACGGTGACCCCGGTGCCGCTGGGGTTGCGGACACCGGTGGAGGCGCATCCGGCGGCGAGCAGCAGGGATGCGGCCAGGGACAGGGAGCGCGCGAAGGCGTGGCGGTTCATAAAATGGTGCGGGAACTGAACGGACGGAAGGGGTGTGGTCAACGCCCAAAGAGCGCGTTGGCCGGGGCGAAGGAGCCTGCGGCGGACGGTTCAAAGGCGACCGGGGCGGACG
>CAIYXO010000008.1 GCA_903930165.1 uncultured Verrucomicrobiota bacterium
ATCTTCCGAGGGCAACTCTTCCTCGGAGGCCGGCTGACGTGGACCCGCAACGGGGTCATCCGTTCCGCGGCGGTCGCACGCCTCTCCGGGGAAGGACCGGCTGTCAGCCTGGGACCGGAGGCGGACCAGGCGACCGCGTTCGGAATCGGGGAACGCCGGGCCTACGTGATTTCGACCGCGCTGGACGGAGCTCTCGCAGGAGGGGAGCGACGCAACACGATCTGGCAGTTCGACGGGGAAACCTGGAGCCCGCTGAACGGCGGCGTGGCCGGTGCCTTCGTCGCCAACCGGGTCGTCCCGACCCCACAGGGACCGGTCGTGGGAAGCGACGGGAACACGGCGGCACCCCAGCTCAACCAGTCCTTCCTCTGGGACGGCACCCGCTTCGTCCAGACCACGACTCCGACGCACAGTCCTTCGGGCACGGAGGTCCCCTACTTCTCGGGCCGGTGGGTGTTCCGGCTCGAAGACGGCATCTATGCCACTGCACGCACGGGAACTCGTCCCGACGCCGAGGTGGCGCTGCGGCTCTCGGGCCGCTCGTGGACGCCGGCCACTCTTCCCATCGGGTTCAAGGCGACCCGACTCGCCGGTCCCGGTGCCGGTTCCCGTCTCTGGGCAGGCGGCGTGGCCGGCACCGAACTGCGGATCTCCCGCTGGGACGGCAGCGCCTGGACCGTCGAACCCGGGGTCGAGGACTTCAGCGTCACCAACCTGACCGACCTCGTGGAATTCCGCGGACGCCCGATCGCCTCGGGACTGTTCACCGAACGGGCCTCCGGAAGGACGGTGTTCGCCCTCGTCCGTGACGGAGGCCGTTGGCGGTCCTGGGACGTCTTCAACGGACTGCCGGAGCGTCTCGTCGTCGCGCAGGACCAACTGCTGGTGGCCGGACGCTTCACCGAGGCGGGCGGGGTGCCGACTGCGGGGCTCGTCTCGTGGGACGGACAGTCCTGGAGCGATCTCTCGGACGGCCTCCAAGCGACCCGCTTCACCGCCGTGGCGTTGAGGTCCGACGGCGTGCTTGCGGCCGGAGGTTTGTTCGTCCACGCCGGCAGCACGAACATCGCGGTCCGCCGGAACGGCCGCTGGGAAGGCCTCGCCAGCGGCCTCAACGCAGAAGGGACGTATCTGTCGGACCTCGCTTGGGACGGACCCGACCTGCTCGTGGCGGGCAACTTCGTCTGGGTCCAGCAGGAGGGGGTGCAGACCGAAAGCCGAGGCTTCGCCATCTGGCGCGGCGGCCCCGCTAGGCTGGAACCGTCCGAAAACGCCGACGGCGAACATGGCTTCCGGGTCGCGGGTGACCTCGGCGGAAATCCGGTGCTTTCCGTGTCCACGAACCTCGCCGAGTGGACGCCCCTTCGGAACGTACGAGCCACGGACCCGCGCCGTTGGATTCCCCTCACCAACGGCGTCGCCGAGCCCGCGCGGTTCCTCCGGTTGAGGTAGGGGAAACTTGGGACGGATGAAGCGTTGAAAGGTTGAAGGGGGAATTGGTAGGTCCCCGGCCGGGTCCTGAGTTGGGAATCGTTGGTATCGGGGGGAGTCTTACCCGCCTCCCAAAGCGGCGGAGGACCGCCGCACTCCAAAACCTGGCGTACCTGTCGGGCCCCGTCGAATGGCCGGCCCATGGGCTCCCTTCTTCCGATTCACGGGTCTGGCGCCCCTTGCGACAGATCGGGAATCGCAGATCCGGAATCCCCGCTCACTTCACCTCCACCGTGTCCAAGCGGACCTTCCAGTCCGGGAAGCGGGCACCGATCTCGAGGATGTGTGCGGTGGCGAAGGTGAAGCCGTTGCCCTGTCCATACACGCTGTCGGGGCTGACATTCAGGGTCCACACGGAGCCTTCCGGAACCCCACGCACCGCCTCGGTTTCCATCGGGCCTACAGGAAGCGTCTCCGTGGTCGCCACCGGATCCTCCTGCCAATGCCGGTACAGCCCGCGGGAGGCGACGAGCCGGCGCATGAGGGGATTCGGGATGCCGGAATGCTGGTGGGCGCGGAAGACGGCGTGCAGACGGTTCGTACCGCCACCCGCGCGTCCAAGCAGGTCGAGCACCGCCGCCAGGCCGTAGACGAAGGCACGGTCCGGGTTGTTGGCGAACGCGGCCTCGGATCCGAACAACGTGTAGTCGTTCCACATGAACCCGAGCACGGTCGGCACCGTGGGGGCCTCCGGGCGGAAATCCCGCAGGTGACGGCGCGCCTCCGCGGCCGCGGCCGGTTCCAAGCGGGTCCATTCGGGCTTCCTTTCAAGCCATGCGGTCTGACGCAGTTCACCGAGCATCTGGAAGCGGTTCGTGCCCGAGGCCGCAAGCAGGGGCGTCGGATCGAAGCCGGGTTCCATGCCTCCGTGGTTCAGCTGCACCCAGTCGGAGCCATGGCCGAGGTAGGTCACCACCGGCAGGAAATCGTAGGCCCGGAGGATCTTCACGATGTCGAAGTCGGCCCCGTACTTCGAACGCCCTTCGGCCAGGAATCCATAGCGGGAAACCAGGGAGGCGTCCTCGTGGTTGCCCCGGACGAGATGGACACGGCCCGGATTCGCCCGGTGCAGGCGCATCAGCGTGTAGAGCACCTCGACGCCGTACAGCCCGCGGTCGGTGTAGTCGCCGAGGAAGGCGAGGTGGAAGTCCGGCGCGATGATGCGGAAGCCGTCCATCCAGCCGCGCTCCTGCAGTCGGCCGACCACCGCCATCAGCGAATGGACGTCGCCGTGCAGGTCGCCTTGCAGCAGCACGCGGGATCCCGGCGGGAGGTCGAGCTTGCGGGCAAAGGGCTCGAAGGACGCCTTGCCGCCGGCGAACCAGTTGTCGGCGATGTTGGTGAAGGCCGGCGAAGGCCGCGCGCCAACCCAGGCCTCGGCGCCACCGAGGGGACCGGCCACGGCCCGGGCGAGGAAACGGTCCAGCTCCGTCGACAGCGGACCGAACGTCGGCAGCGGAAGCCGATCCTTTGAGGGCAGGCGTCCGCCGAGCTGGCGGTTCGAGGGCAGCTTCGCGCAGGCCGCC
>CAIYXO010000009.1 GCA_903930165.1 uncultured Verrucomicrobiota bacterium
CTGTCACTGCGGTCCTCAAATGTCGGTTCTCGTTCCGAACTTCCGCCGGAACGGGTCCGAACGCAGGTTTCATTGCCACAAATTCCGGCCGTCGCGACCTCTCCGACTCCTCTCCTTCGAGTCCCGCTGAGACTGGTCGGGGTGGTAGGGCGGCTCTATGTCGTGCTCGAATCCGACCGGGGCATGGTCCTTTTGGACCAGCATGCGGCCCACGAGCGGATCCTCTTCGAGCAGATGTTGGGTCGGCTGGAATCCGGCGGAAACGCGGCTTCCCAACGCCTGCTGCTGCCGGAAACCGTCGAACTGCCGGCCCGCGACGCCGAATTCGTGCGCCGAAGCCTCGAGGTCTTGGGCCGACTGGGGATCGGACTTTCCGAATTCGGCGAGCGGACATTCCTCCTGGACGGCCTACCGCCGTTCGTCCGCGTCCGTTCACCCAAGGCGTTCGTCCTGGGCCTCATCGACGAGCTCCAGGCTGCAGGCGCCAGCGTCAACGCACTCCGCGCCGGCGAGGAGATGATCGCCAAGACGGTCTGCCGCCATGCGGTGAAGGCAAACGATCCCCTGTCCGCCCCCGAGATCGAGAACCTGATCGAGGACCTCCGCCGTTGTACGATGCCCTATACCTGTCCACATGGCCGGCCCACGCTCATCGAGATGGGGTGGCGCGAACTCGAGAAACGCTTCGGAAGGACCGGTTGAACCGACGGCCAGTCCCCGCTTGAGCCCGGCGGCGATTCGGATAGCTTCGCCGCGATGAAGTTTCTGACGTCGCTCGCCTTTTTCGTGGCCCTCGCCGCCCTTTTGGCTGCGGGTATCGCGATCGCCGCCACCAAGGGATCCGCCATTCTCCTTCTGATCGGAAGCGCGGTCTTCATCGCGCTTTTCATCAAGTTCGGTTGCCTCACGCACTGAGTCGGCCCTCTCGTCCCCGGGCCCTTCGGCCGTCGAATCTTCACACACGGGACATTTCCGGTCCTTGACGGAAGCCCGATCTGGACGCCATCTGGGCGGGCCCACCCGACTCCTGGGGATTTCCTGAAACAATTCCCGACCAGCCGGGTCCATGGTGGGTCGACATGCCGGCCAGCCACATCACCGCCTCGTCCCTGATCCTCGCCGGGCTCCTGCTCGCGACTACAGGCTGCAACCGCAACACCGCCCTCGCCGTCGTCACGGAAAAGGCCCAGCGCAGGAATCTCACCGAGGTGGTCACCGGAAGCGGAAAGCTGCAGCCGGTCGTCCAGGTGAAGATCAGCTCCGAGGTCGCCGGCGAAATCATCGAACTGCCCGTCAAGGAAGGCCAGCGGGTCAAGAAGGGCGATCTCTTGGTCAAGGTCCGTCCCGACCTCTATCAGGCCGCCCTGAAGAGCCAGGAAGCCAACCTGAAGTCGGCCCAGGCCGACCTCCTCACGGCCGAAGCGAATGCTCGGAAGGCGGAAGCCGAGTTCAAGCGCGGGTACGAGCTGTTCACCAAGAAGCTGGTCAGCGACTCGATCTTCGACGACATCCGGACCTCGAGCGAGGTCGCCAAGGCGAACGCGGCCGCCTCCGCCCAGCGCATCGAAATGGCGCGGGCGTCGTTGAAGCGGGCCGAGGAGGACCTCCTCAAGACCACCATCTACAGTCCGATCGACGGCACCGTCTCCAAGCTCAATTCCGAGCTGGGTGAACGCGTTTCCGGCACCGGCATGATGGCTGGCACCGAGATCATGACCGTGGCCGACCTGGGCGAGATGGAAGCCCGCATCGAGGTGGGCGAGATCGACGTCGTCATGATCCAGCCCGGCTTCAAGGCGAAGCTGGACGTCGACTCCTTCAAGGACCGCAAGTTCGACGGCTTGGTGACCCAGGTGGCCAAGTCTGCAAAGACCGCGGCCGCCGGGACGCAGCAGGAATCCACGAAGTTCGAAGTCCGCATCCGCATGGTCGACAAGGGGATATTCCTTCCGGGGATGAGTGCCACCGCCGACATCGAGACCCGGTACCGGACCAACGTCGTCAGCGTCCCCATCCAGGCGGTCACCACCCGGTTGCCAAAGGGCGCCAAGGAGGCGGCCGCAGCGGTCACCGAGGAGGAAAAGGGGCAGATCGAGTACCTCGCTGGGAAGAAGTCCCGCGATGGCAACAAGCCGATGGAGGTGGTTTTCATCAAGGACGCCAACAAGGCCAAGATGGTGCCGATCAAGCGCGGCATCAGCGATGACGCCTTCTACGAGATCCTCGAAGGTCTCAACGAAGGCCAGGAAGTCATCACCGGCAGCTTCAAGGCGGTCTCCAAGGAACTGGAGGACGACAAGGAGGTGAAGCTCGAGGAACCGAAGAAGAAGGGCTCGGAGAAGCCCTGAACCGCCGCCGCATGCCACTCATCCAAATCGAGAATCTCGCCCGCCGCTACGTGATGGGCAGCGAGAGAGGGGTTTTAAAGCTTCTTTAGCTTAGTAGAAGAAATTAAGATCCCACTCACAATTAAGACAAAAGCAAATCCATGGAACAACTGAGGGGGATCTCCAAGAATGGCAGCCGAGAGTAATGCTGTAAATAAAGGGATC
>CAIYXO010000010.1 GCA_903930165.1 uncultured Verrucomicrobiota bacterium
ACTCATCACTGCCCGCTGGGGCGAGTCGGAAACCGGTCGCAAGCGCAAGTACTACCAGCTCACCGCCCAATCCCGTCCCGTGATGGAAGACGAGCGCCTGCAATGGCAAACCGTTCACGGAATCCTGAACCGCCTATGGGCCACGGGAGATCAACAGCCATCGCCTTTGCACACGGCCTCGGCGACGCCCCACTGAGACAACCTTCATCGAACCCCGGAAACCCGCGCCCATGAACACCCAGCCCTTCGGACCCGAACTCGCCGGATTGCCAGCAGAACTGGCCGCCGAACTCGAAGACCACCTCATGGAGTCGATGGAAGCGAAGATCCGATCCGGGATGTCCTTCGAGGACGCTCGAGAAGCGTCCCTCCGGTCGCTGGGCTCACCCGTCGAGATCGCCAAACGGTGCCTCCTCGAAACCGATCCTCGGGAGCCGCATCGCGTGCCGATGCCCCTGCAGCAGCGGGTGGCCGTCCTAGGTTGGCTCCTGCTGGCCTTGGGATTCGCCTCCCGCGTCTGCGTGGCGAACGATCCCAGCCACGAATCCATCACCGCCTGTCTGGCACTGTCGGCCGGTTCGCTGGCCATGGCCCTGCTGATCCGTCGGGCACGCATCGCGCGGCACGTCGCCATCGGACTTTCGATCTCCCTGACCGCAGCAGCGCTCGCAAGCCTGGTGCAGGCGGAATGGCAACCTTGGATCCATACCGGTCTAGGCCTGACGCCGGCATGCCTGGGATTCCTCGCCGTCTTCGGCGCGCTATCCGGAGGCGCCCTCAGCACCTCGCAAAGGCGAACCGCCTAAGCAGCCCTTAACCGCTTCGGCATCTCTTCCTCAACACGCCCCCAGGGCCTCACTAGGCATTCTTACATTAGCCTACCTACTTTCATACATAATCCAAATCCACAGTTCTGACAGCCGACTCCATCATGAACACCTGCGTTCGAAAGGACCTGACACTCCCCAAATTCAACCTCGCCCTGCGATTCGTCGCAGGTCTTGCCGCCGCGATTTCCCTCACCTTGGGGACGTCCTCGGCGCAGCAGATCATCTTTGCTCCGAGGCCGGTCCCGGTGGTCAACGAGATCTCCGACACCACGCCTCGGCCCATCCAACCGGAGTCTCCGGCAGCACCTCGGACTCCACCCACGGGCACGGTTGCTGAAAGCCCCACGACCAATGCCGTCCTTTCCCGAACCGAGGCGGCCCCAACTGGAGCGAATCCCGAGGCTCCAACGGGACGGACGGACAACGGGTCTGCTTCCGGCGAAACTGATGCCGGCGCACTGAGCGCCGCCGGCGGCCTCGAAAGCCTGTACCTGACCTCCGACAATCCACGTCTGGAGATTTCCGAAAGCTCCTCCATTCCTCTCTTCTTCACGATCCTGGGAACCTACATGGGCACGAACGATGTCGTGGTGCGGGCCCGGTTCATCAGTGGTTCCGCGACTCCGGGCGAAGACTTCGACCTCAGCCAACCCGTCAAGCTCGTTCCGGCCGTGGGCGGCCTGGGATCCCTGGGTTGGCTGCCGGTTCCGACAATCCCAGACGAAGTCAACGAAGGGAATGAGACGGCCCTCTTTGAATTGTCGATCGATGGAAGCACCAATGCACCGATCCGGATCGTCGTGACACTCCTGGAGGACATGAACCCCGGTCAGGTGGGCTTCGTCTCAACCCGCTTCCAGATCAACGAAGGCTCGACCAACGGCTACGCCCAGATCCGACTTTGGCGCACCCTCAACACCCGGCAGACGGCCACCGTCACCTACCGTCTGGAAGGCCCAGCCTCCGCGATCGCCGTTCTGGGCGGCCAGACGCGGCGCACCGCCACATTCAACCCCGGCGATTCACAGATCTTCGTCCGGATCCCCCTCGTGAACGACACCGAGGTGCAGGGAACACAGGACGTCAGGCTGACCCTTGAGCCCAACGAAGGCACCGTCCTGATGGAAGCCTTCGAGAGTTCGGTGCTGACCGTGGCCGACGACGAGACGCCGGGCGTTGGAGCCCCTCTTTCGATCTCGGAGTACGAGAACGGCGACGGCCGACGCGGGGTCGCCGTTTCCACAACGGTGCCGCGCGGATACCAAGTCCGGCTTGAGTATTCAGAAAACGGAATCGCAGGTCCCTGGCAGCCCTCTTGGATCCTCGAGGGTGCCGATGTCGAACGCTTCGCCTTCGACTCCTAC
>CAIYXO010000011.1 GCA_903930165.1 uncultured Verrucomicrobiota bacterium
CTGGAGGAGTCCCGGCGGGTCTGCACCCGCTTCACCATCCTTCGCGACGGATCCAGCGTGGCGACCGGAAACCTGTCGGACGTCTCCAACGCGGACCTGATCCACGTGATGGTCGGCCGCGAGGTCGACGAGCTGTATCCGAGGGAACCCCGCGAGATCGGGGATCCGATCTTCGAGGTGACCGCGCTTGGCGGCGTCGGGAAGCCCGAAGACGTCACCTTCTCCCTGCGTTCCGGCGAGGTGCTGGGACTCTTCGGCCTCGTTGGCGCAGGACGCTCGGAGACACTGCGCGCGATCTTCGGGATCGACGCGATCCGCAAGGGCAAGGTGGTCTTCGACGGCCGGGACGTCACCGGCCTGAACCCCCGCCAGAACTGGGAAGCCGGCATCGGCTTCCTGAGCGAGAACCGCAAGGAGGACGGCCTGCTGCTCGCCCGCAGCGTCACGGAAAACCTGCTCATCACCCGGCCGGGAGACCTGGTGTCGTACGGATTCTGGAGGACCACCGCGGAGCGGCACATGGCCCTCGACTGGATGCAGCCGCTCGACATCCGGGCCCGCGACGAACTGCAGCCGGTCGGCGAGCTCTCGGGCGGAAACCAGCAGAAGGTCGCCTTCGGCCGGCTGCTCTACCACCAGGTGCCGGTGCTGCTCCTCGACGAACCGACCCGTGGAATCGACGTCGGCAGCAAGGTCCACATCTACCGTCGCATCGACAAGGCGGCGGGTGCGGGCAAGGCGATCGTGATGGCCAGCTCCTACCTGCCGGAGCTGATGGGGGTGTGCGACACGATCGGGGTCTTCCATCGCGGCCGCCTCGTCGCGGTCAAGCCGGTCGGCGAATGGACCGAGGCGGAGCTGTTGGCCGCCGCGGTCGGCGACTCGGCCGCGATGGATTCCTGACGGGGAACCCGTTTCAGCGCCGACGTCCCCGCCTCAGCAGAATCGCCGACGGAATCGCGGCCGCGGCGAAACACACGGCCACCAGGAACCACGCGGGCCGGAAGCCCGCGGGCCTCCCACCGTCAGCAGCCGAAGGCTGGGCGCTTCCCCCGGGATCGCCGGTCGCGGATGTCGAACCCGGCTCCGGCTCCAAACGGAAGCGCACTTCGAGTTCCGACTGGTTCGTGCTGCGGTCCTGCCGAAGGACGGCGAGGCGCGGCGACTCGGGTTGGAGCGCGTTGGCGAGGTAGACGCTGAGTCCAGGCAGATGGCGGTTGCGCCATTCCAGCCGGTGTTCCCCGGGCGGCATCGGCGGGACGTTCACCTTCCACACCAACCGGCTGGTGCCGGTTCCCTTCCTCACGGAAGCCGGGCCCGCGAAGAAGAACTCGGCGGGCCCGGGGTCCAGGGGCTTGCCGTCGAGGCGCAACACGATGTCCCTCCCGATCGACTGCGCATACCGGCGGCCTTCGTCCTCGGAGACCACGTCGTCCCCGTCCGGATCCATCAGACGCAGCAACGGAATGGACATCCCGCTTCCCGGTGTCAGGGCCAGGTCCACGAGGACCGATGTGGGCTCGATGCCGATCAGGACCGCCTGGAGATACTCGTCGGTGCGATGGGCGGAGACCGGCGACGAGGCCCAGAGAAGCGCGGCGAGACCGGCCCGGAGGATGCGGCTGGGGACGGTCACGTCGTGGAACCGCGGCTCAGAGGCCCCCGAAACGGCTGCCGTAGTCGTTGGTCGGGTCGCGGTAGATGGTGTGGGTGTGGTTCAGCGCGGAGCCACCGAGGTTCTGCGGGGCGTACTCGATGACGACGGTGGGACCTTGGACGCGGAAATAGACGGCCGAACCCGGCTCGGTCGGACCGCTCCAGGCGAACCAAGTCTGGTCGAGGTTGGACTCGATCTCGGACATCTTCGCGGCGGAGGCGTCGTCGCGGATGATTCCGACCCATTGGGCGACGAGTTCGAGCAGCATCTTCCGTTGGGCCGGCGTGAACGTGGACACCTTCACACCCTCCGGGGCGATGCGGCGCCCGTCTTGGCCGGGCCCGAGGACGATGTCGCGGAACCGTGCGCCGAGCACCGCCGCGGACTTCTGCGAGGCGTCGAGCGTGCCCATCAACTGGAACGCGAGGTCGTTCTCGCGTCCGAGCGGCCGGACCGTCTTGCCGTCGCGTTGGAAGCTGGCCGGTTGCGTGCAGGTGAGGCTGGGAGTGAGCACGCCGTTGGTCCCGGCGACCGTGACATTGATCGCCAGATGATGCCCGCCGAACTGGATCATCCAAGGCTTCTCGGCAGAAGGGGCGCCGACGAACGAAAGGTAGAACTCATCCTTTCCGAAGACGAGGTTGCCGGGGTTGCCCGGGGAGTTCTTCAGCACCTCCTCCGCCTCGACGATGTTCATGATCTTCTCGTAGCCCATGCCGCTGAGGGCCGCCTTGAGGACCCCCTCGGCCGCCTTCAACTGGGCGGGCTTGAGGTCGCCCCAACGGAGGCCGGTGCGTTGGACCATCGGGGTGGGCAGGTTGGACCAACGCGTGCGTTGGGCCTGGTTCGTGTAGGCGAAGACCGC
>CAIYXO010000012.1 GCA_903930165.1 uncultured Verrucomicrobiota bacterium
CGAAACCGGACCGGACCGGGACAATCCGGATCGCCTCGGCGGCCTGGGCCTGG
Source organism: uncultured Verrucomicrobiota bacterium (assembly GCA_903930165.1). Classification (GTDB taxonomy): domain Bacteria; phylum Verrucomicrobiota; class Verrucomicrobiia; order Limisphaerales; family UBA9464; genus SXXZ01. The sequence goes on from CAIYXO010000012.1 coordinate 54, forward strand.
GCCTGGCCGGCATGAGGGAACGAGCCGAGATGTTCGGCGGAACCGTCACCGTGGACTCCTCCCCGGGACATGGCACGAGCGTCCTGGTCCGCCTTCCCGTCCAACGAGATTCCCGGACAACCCCACCATGATCGCCCAGATTGCGCACGGAAACCGCAGCGGCAGGGAAGGACGCCCGATCCGCGTCGTCATCGCGGACGATCACCCGGTCTTCCGAAGAGGGCTGGTCGACGTGTTGCGGGAGGACCCCTCGATCGAGATCGCGGCCGAAGCCGCCGACGGACACGCCGCGCTCGAGGCGGTCCGACGGACGAATCCGGACGTGCTGGTGCTCGACATCCAGATGCCGCGGATGACGGGCATCGACGTGGCGCGTTCGATCCAGCTCCAAGGCCTGGAGATCCCGTTGATCTTCATCACCGCGTTCCGGGACGAGGACATGTTCAACGAGGCGTTGAACCTCGGGGTGAAGGGCTACGTGCTGAAGGACAGCGCGAGCGATGACCTCCTGGCGGGAGTGAAGGCGGTCGCGGCGGGCAACCGGTTCATCAGTCCCGGCCTGAGCGACTTCCTCTTCGAGCGCGGAAACCGGATCCGGGACCTGCACCGCGACTGTCCGGGGCTGGACCTGCTGACCGCGGCGGAGCGGCGCATCCTGCGGATGGTGGCCTTGGACATGACGAGCAAGGAGATCGCCGAGCAACTCGGCGTGAGCCACCGCACGGTCGAGAACCACCGCGCCAACTGCGCGCTGAAGCTCAATCTCAAGGGAAGCCATTCCCTGCTGCGGTTCGCCTTCGACAACAAGTCGAAGCTGCTCTGAACGCCCGAGACCCGCGAACCGCGCCACCGGTAGCCGAGTTCGCCGGAACACGGGATCTATTCCCGATTCGTGATTCCTGATTCATGACTCCTGATTTGTTATAACCCCCAATCCATCCTCCCAACCTCTCCCTTGACCCAAACCTTTTGCTGAACGTTGACGGACACAACCCTCGTGACCTCGTCTCCTACGGCGTGCAGGCGGAACTGTGCCCTCGTGCAAGGGGGGAGTCCTACCGGCTGAAGCCGGGACTCCATACCTCCGCGAGCTCCGCGGCTCCGCGTGCGTCCAAGGGAGTGCTGCCTTTTGGCGCAGTCCCTGTGGCCGACGGTCGCAGGTGGTGGCTTTAGCTTCGTGACTTCGCCTCCCACGTGTCGGGGGAGGCCCGGACTCGGAGACCTTGGCACCCTTGGTTGTGAAATCCTCGGCGCCCAGCAATGCGTGAGTCTCGTGACCTCGTCTCCTACGGGCGGAGGGTCGAAGGGCGGCTCACGCCGGAAGCCGGTCGGCGAAGGTGGGGCCGACGTGGCGGCCGACGGTTTCGAGGGCGCCGTCGAGGTACATCTGGCGGACGCGCCGGCGCTGGACCTTTCCGCTGGTGGTCTTGGGGCAGCCGCCCCGCGCGAGGAACACGACCTCCCCCAGCGGCACCTGGTGCTCCAGCGCCACCCGCCGGAGGATCGCCCGTCCGACCTCGTCGAGGTCGAGTCCCGGCAGGCACTCGCGGCGCAGCTCCACCGCCACCACCGCCACCTCGCGGCCTCCGTGCTCCACGCTGAACGCCGCTCCGCAATGCGGACGGATCGCTAGATGGGAACCCTCGACCGTCAGCTCGATGTCCTGCGGCGCGTGGTTCTTGCCATGGACGATGATCACGTCCTTGCACCGGCCGGTGATGTGCAGGTTCCCCGAACGGCACAGGAACCCGAGGTCGCCGGTGCGGAGGAACGGTCCGGTGCCGTCGGCCAGCCTCGCCTGGAAGACCTGTTCGGTGTCCGCGGACTTGCCCCAATAGCCGCGGGTGACCAGGGGCCCGGCCACCCAGACCTCACCGACCTCGTTCGCGGCGAGCGCCTTCCCGGTGGCGGGATCGACGATTCGGACATCCATCTCCGGCAACGGCGCGCCGCAGTCCATGACGTCGAAGGCGGACTCGGCGGGACGCGCGGACTCGGCGCGGCCGGAGCCAAGGGCGTGTCGGGAGAGGCTGGCGCAACGGTACAGCTCATCCCGGGGCGAGCAGGTGAGCGCGAGGGTCGTCTCCGCGAGACCGTAGGCGTTGGAGAAGGCGACCGGATCGAAGCCGAGCGGCTGGAAGGTCTCGATGAAGCGCTCGTAGGTGGAGCGCCGGATCGGTTCGGCGCCGTTCACCACCAGGCTGAGGGAGGAAAGGTCGATGCCGACCGTTCCGGCTTCCTTGACGGCTTCCACGCAAAGGTCGTAGGCGAAGTTCGGGGCGAGCCAGACGGTCGCCCGGTAGTCGCGGGTGGCGGAGAGCCAGCGCAGGGGCCGCTTGAGGAAGGCCATGGGATTCATCACCACCGCCTCGTAGCCCGTGTACACCGGCTGGAGGACCCCCAGCATGAGGCCGAAGTCGTGCGACTGGGGAAGCCACACCACGGCACGGTCGTCCGGAGTCAGGCGGAAGAGGCGTTCCTGGTAGGCACCGATGCGGAGCAGGTTCCGGTGGGTCACCATGACGCCACGGGGTTCCGAGGTGGAACCCGAGGTGTACTGGAGCACCGCGATCGACTCCCAGTCCACCGGCGCCGGACGCCAGTCTTCCGCCTCGACCTCGGGAAGGTCGTCCATGGCGACCCAGGCGGTTCCCTCCGGCAGTTCCAGCGTTCCCTCCAAGCGGGTCCGGACCGAACGCTGGCAGAGGACGTGGCGGGCGCCCGCGTCGGCAGCGACGAGCCCGAGTCGCCGCATCTGTTCGCGGCTGGAGGGGACGATGGTGGTGACGGCGGTGGCACCGGCGTAGAGGCAGGCCCAGAACGCGAGCGTGTACTGGAGGTCGCTGGCCTGGATGATCAACACGCGGCCACCCGTCGCACCGGCGGCCTGGAGGGCCGCCGCAAGGCGCCGGACCTCGTGGTCGAAC
>CAIYXO010000013.1 GCA_903930165.1 uncultured Verrucomicrobiota bacterium
CGGACCACCGGCCGGAAGGCCCAGTGGTCGGCGCCGGCGGCCTCGGCACGCTTGGGGGAACCCGGCCACTGGGCTCCCTGGTCGACCCAGGCGCGGAGCATCCCGATGTCCGTCGGCGAAAGAGGCTCTCCCTTCTTGGGCATCCTCGCGATGTCCGCATGGACCCCGGCGACGACCTGCACGAGCACGCTCTCGGCGCTCTTTCCCACAACGACCGCTGGGCCGTGGTCGCCGCCCTTGAGGATGTCCCCGAGGGAGTCGAGGCGGAGTCCGGACTCCTGCTTCTTGGTGCCGTGGCAGTCGGCGCAGCGGGCGAGGATCGGCGCGATGTCGCGGTCGAACGCGACCTTCTTCTTCACCGGCGGGAACTCGTCGAGCGACGCCGCGCGGGCGAAGGAGCCGACGGCGAGTGCCGTCCCGAGGATCCGGAACACGGCCTGGCCAAGCCAACGGGTGGACATGGATGGAGTTTGGATCACCCGGCGCGGCCCGTGCCAGCCCGGATCCGCGGGTGGCGGAAAAGAGCGGGGAGCACCGAGCAGGGAGCACCAACCCGGACCGGAGAGTCGAACACGGTCACAACGGACAACCGGCGACGGGCAACGGACCAATGCCCCTCCGTGCCCTCCGTGTCTCCGTGGCCAACCCTTCAGTCCTTCCAGAACGTCGACTCCCGCCGTGCGCGGTAGCGGACCGCCATCTCGGGCGTCTCGCGGACACGGCCGGTGTGCAGGGATTCGACGCCGGCGAGGGTCATGCCCGAGGTCAGCAGCGTGCGCTCCACGGGATACGGGGAACGTCCCTCGACGACCATGCGTTCGATGTGCCGGATCTGGGGGTTGAAGAAGTCCGCCGTGGTCGAGCCGTGCGTCGGCATCGGCAGGTACATCTGACAGGAGAGGATCCGTCCGTCGGCCATCCGGCCGGCGTAGTTGAAGTCCCGGATGCCGAGCATGAAGAGCGTGGTGCGGAAACCGTCGCGGTGCTCAATGAAGTACGCCCATCCGTCGGGGAAGACCCGCCGGGCCCAGGCGAGGTCCACCGGGGCGTCCGGGAATCCGTCGCGCACCGGGAGGTTGTGGCTGCGGCTCAGCGCGGCCTCCAGCAGACGAACCGTTCCCGGGGAAGCGGCGGCGTGGTCCCACATCGCCGTACCGCGGAGCGCGAGCACCCTCCGGATGCCGACTTCGCCCCCTCGCCGCCGCTCGGACATGCACTGGGCGGTCTCGAGTCCGTGGATGTCGTAGCTGTCCGCCCCGCCGTAGGCGACGCAGACGCTCTCCTCGAGATCGGCTCCGTAGGGCATGTCGACCGCCGGCATCCGGCGGGTCACCGGCAGCGACGAGCCGGCCATGAAGGGGAAACCCAGGCGTCGCGAGTCGTCGACCATCTCGACGCACTCGGCCCAGTCGGTGGACAGGTGCTTGTCGTTGAACACGGGCACCGAGCGGCCCGACTGCTCGAACACCTGGACGATCTCCTTGAAGAACCGGTGGCGCGGATAGCGCGTCTGGCCGAGCGGGGTCTTCGGATAGGTGCCGTGCTCGCCGATGACCACGACTCCGTCCACGGCGAGCTTCGTTCCGCCGAGGGTCAGGGCCGCGCGGACGGTTTCGTGGATCGGGACGCCGTGTCGGGCGGCGGTGCCGCGGGCGAGGTCATTCTGCGGGAACTGGTCCACGTACAGCGAGACCAGGTCCACCTCGGGCTTCCGCCAACCGCCTTCCCAAGCGTAGCCGGTGAGGAAGCGGTCGATGAAGTGCTGGGCGTGCGAATGGAGCCGGACCTCGGTGGCGACCAGGGCGATCCGTTTCCGTGGACGCGACCGCGGGGCGGCGTGGAGGACGGGGCCGGCGGCGAAGGCGGCCCAGGCCGCGGAACCGGTGGCGAGGAAGAGACGGCGGGAGGTCGTGGGATTCATGGCGGAGTGGCGGCGGGCTTGGCGGCGCGGGGCCGCAGGAACCACAGCGGAAGGAGCGCAAGCAGCGGCAGCAGTCCGGCGAGCGCGAGGCCGGTGTCCATGGAGCCGGTGCGGTCGGCGAGCACGCCGAAGAACCGTTGGGCCTGCGCGGGAAGCAGCCAGGCGGCGACGCCGGCCAAGCCGGTGACCTTGCCCTGGTGCCGTGCGGAGAGGTCCTGGGTGAAGGTGTGGTAGAGCGGGAAGACGCCGAGCGAGCCGGCCGCGACGAGCAGCAGGACGCCGAGCAGCGGCGCACCGGCGGGAAGCCGCGGGGCGAGGACGGTCAAGGCCGCCGCCAAGGCGCAGCCGGCGAACACCGTGAAGCGTGCGGCATGGGGCGACCGCCCGCGGCTCGCGAGCCAGGTCGCGAGCGCCCCGGCGGCGAGGCAGCCGACGTCGGCGGCGAGGAACCACGCGGAGTTGAAGCGGAGCGCCGCCGTCTCGTCGTAGCCGCGGCCTTCCTGCAGGAACTTCGGAAGCCAGGCGCGCAGCACCTGCCAGGTGGTGTTGATGCACGCCACGACCGCCAGCACGGCGAGCATGCGGCCGCTGAACACGATCCGGAGGAAGCCCTCCCCGTCACGCGGTCCGGAACCGGAGGCGCGTTCGGCGGGCCGTTCCACCGGAAGGTCGCCGGCGCGGACGACGAGCAGCCAGGGGACGAGCCAGGCCAATCCGACGAGCCCGAGGAACAGGAAGGGCGGACGCCATCCGCCGGCGCCGTCCCGCATCAGCCAAGGCAGGACCAGCGGCGTCACGACGGCCCCGAGCGTGGCGCCGCCCTGGAGCAGGCCGTTGCCGAGGGAACGCTGACGTTCGTCGAGGACCATCCGCGTGGTCCGCACGGCGCAGGGCCAATGGCCGGCCTCGAAGAAGCCGAGCACGGCGCGCCAGAAGAGGAGGTCGCCGTGGTCGCGCGCGGTGCCGGTGGCCATGCCGGCCAGCGACCACAGGGCCAGCACGCCGGCATACACCCAGCGGACCGGGAACCGGTCGGCCATCCAGCCGAAGACGAGGGAGCCCGCCGCGAAGGCGTAGCCGAACGCCGCCTCGACCTCCCCGTACGCGGTCTGGGTGAGGGAGAACTCGCGGCTGATCCGGACCGACGCGCCCGCCAAGGTCTGGCGGTCCATGTAGTTCACCGCCGAGGCCAGCAGCAGCAGGCCGCAGACGACCCAGCGCCAGGAAGGAGGCCTTGGAGTCGGGGTCGGGGGCATGGAGGGTTGAAGCGTTGAAGCGTTGAAGCGTTGAAGCGTTGAAGCGTTGAAGCGTTGAAGCGTTGAAGCGTTGAAGCGTTGAAGCGGCGCCTAAGGATTTTCGCCG
>CAIYXO010000014.1 GCA_903930165.1 uncultured Verrucomicrobiota bacterium
GCTGCGAAAACCCTGGTGGCGAAGGTGTTCGAGCGGTTGAGTCCGGCGAATCGATTGGTGATCACCCTGCTGGAGCTCGAGGATCGACCGGTCCGTGAGATCGCGGCCCTGACCGGTTGGTCGGAATCCCTGGTCAAGGTGAGGGCCTTTCGGGCGAGGGCGGAAATGCGTCGGATTCTGAGTCAGATGCAAACCGAATCCTATCTGTAACCCCACGGAGGTCGCTGTCGTCGTCCCTTTAGTTGAAATCGGCTCCGGATCCCTTGGTTTCCCTGCTGCTCGAGTCCGCCCGCTCGAGTCCGCCCGACCTTTCCGTCCCCTATGGTTTCGAGCGCCGCGTCCTCCGGATGGTTCAATGGGTTCGTCCCGAAGATGCCCTTCAGGTTTGGATCCGCGGCTTCCGTACCGCGGTCTTCGCGAGTGTCGCCGTGGCAACGATTTCCTGCCTGCTGATGGTGGATGTTTCTTGGTCTTCAAAGGCGGAGACTTTCGATTCCGAAGCCGAAGGCGCGGCGGAATGGGGTGTCTCGACCCAACTCGAGGAGGAAGACCCGCTGGACCAGATCGAGTCGGGTTGAGAGGCTTCTTCGACGCGTGAACGGCTCCGACGCCAGCATCCCCAAAATCCTCACCGCCGCTTTGGTCATCTTCGGGGCCGGTGTGCTCACCGGTGGTGTCACCGTCGGGGTAGCCAATCGTGCCGCCCGGGGTGGCAGACCTGCTGTGGCGAAGGTGCTTGAGCCGCAGCCCGGCATGACCAGTGGCCCGGTGTTGGATCGGGTCCTTCCCAATATCCGTCCGCCCGGTGCCGCTCGGCTGGATCAGTCGGAACGTATTGCGCGGGAACTGGATCTGTCGCCTGACCAATCCGCTGAACTCAAGCGGATCCTGGCCGCTTCGCGTGCGCGTCTGGTGAAGGTGTGGAAGCCCCTGCTACCGGAGGCCCAAGCGGAGGTGGATGATTTTCAGCGGAAGCTTCGGGAAATCCTCTCTCCCGAACAGCGCGAGAAGCTGGACCGGATGCAGCCGCCTCGCGGTAAGATTCGTCCTGGCCCGTAGGCGGGTTCCCTGCGCAAGAAGCCTCGCCTCCAGCACCCGGCTGGGTTGCGCACCGGACATACTCTCGTCGCTTCTTCCGGCCTTTTTCCGATACGTCCAATGTCGATCCCGACAGAAGGCCGGGCTCGGCGTCGGGTTCCGGGGCGTTGACACCGCTTGGCCCAGTGTCGGACTGTCTCCCTTCCTATGTCCGAGCCGAAAGAAAACGTGCTGATGGAGAAGATCGTCAGCCTCTGCAAGCGTCGGGGATTCGTGTTCCAGTCGTCCGAGATCTACGGCGGCATCAACGGTTTCTGGGACTACGGTCCGCTCGGCGCGGAGCTGAAGCGGAACGTCAAGGAGGCCTGGTGGTCCACAATGACCCGTCTGCGAGACGACGTCGTCGGCCTCGAGGCCACGATCATCATGGCTCCGCAGATCTGGAAGGCCTCGGGTCACGTGGACACATTCAGCGACCCGATGTGCGACTGCCTGTTGACGCGCAAGCGCTTCCGGGCCGACCAGATCGATCCCCAAAGCGGCGTGGTCTACCACTTCGCCGGAGCGCGGGATGTGGCGGCGGGCAAGGAAAGTCCGGATGCCTTTTCGGTCCTGCTGCCTCCCGGCAAGCCTCCGGAAAGCGCCCGGAAGACGGCGACCCAGTTCTATCAGACCCGCGGTCTGCAGGCTGTCGAACTGCTCGGTGAGCGGACGGAGAAGGTGGAGAACACCACCCGGTACAACCCGGAGAACGGCGCCCAGCTGACCGAGCCGCGTCCGTTCAACCTGATGCTCCAGACTTACGTCGGGCCGATCCAGTCGGAGGACAACGTCGCCTACCTGCGTCCCGAGACGGCCCAGGCCATCTTCGCCCAGTTCAAGAACGTCCACGAGACGTCACGCCAGAAGGTGCCGTTCGGCATCGCGCAGATCGGCAAGGCGTTCCGCAACGAGATCAC
>CAIYXO010000015.1 GCA_903930165.1 uncultured Verrucomicrobiota bacterium
GACGGAAACCGGGTCGTGCCACCCCGCGGCGATGCCTTGGCCAAATGGATCTCCGAACAGTCGTGGCTGCAGATCAGCGACACCACCACCACCGGTCAACGTCTCCGCGGATGGTTCCGTAGGCAGCGGTGGTCTGCCGAGCCGGCCATGGAGTTGGACAGCTTCGACCTGATCATCAACCTGGTTTCCCTGGGAATGGGCGTCAGCTTCGTGCCTGTACGCGCCTTGGCTCTTTACCCGAACAAAAGGTCGATCCGCAGGGTCGCCTTGAAGCAACGGTTCGAGCGCGAACTGGTGGTCGTCACACGGCGCCGGACACGGATGCCCGCACACCTTTCGGGGTTCATCGGCAACATCCTGTTCTGAGCCCGCCCGACAGCGCGGGTCGGGATGCATCTTGGGATGCGTCTGAATCCCGTGTCCCGACCTGCGGCGGCGTGAACGGTGCCGAGCGGGCCTACGAGGCACAAAGCGCGAGCGGACTCGCGCACTCCACGACGCTCGCGCGCCCTCTCCCAACTGCCCGCCGGCTCACGCGAGGAGCGCCTTGATCGGGTGCACTTCCTCGACGCCGGTGAGGCGCTGGTCGAGCCCCTGGTTCTTGAAGGTGAAGCGTCGGTGGTCGATGCCCATGCACTGAAGGATCGTGGCGTTGAGTTCGTTGATGTGGACCGGGTTCTCCACGACGTTGTAGCTGAAGTCGTCGGTCTCCCCGTACACGATGCCGGGCTTGACGCCCCCGCCGGCCATCCACATGCAGAAGTTCCGCGGATGGTGGTCGCGTCCGTAGTCGGTGGCGGTGAGCTTGCCCTGGGAATAGACGGTGCGCCCGAACTCCCCACCCCAGACCACCAGGGTCTCGTCGAGAAGGCCGCGGGCCTTGAGGTCCATGACGAGCCCCGCAGTGGCCTGGTCGATGTCCTTGCACTGGGCCCTGATCTCGGAAGGCAGGCTTCCGTGCTGGTCCCAGCCCCGGTGGAGGACCTGGACGCAGCGCACGCCCCGCTCCACGAGGCGCCGCGCCAGCAGCGCGCTCGCCGCGTATGAACCGGCCTTGTTCACCTCCTCGCCGTAGAGGTCGATGGTGGACTTCGACTCCTTCTTGAAGTCGACGAGGTCCGGCACGCTGCTCTGCATCCGGAAGGCCATCTCGTACTGCGCGATGCGGGTCAGGGTCTCGGGATCACCGAGGCGGTCGTGGGTCCGCTGGTTCAGCCGGTTCAACGCGTCCAGCAGGACACGCCGGTCGGAGCGGTCGACGCCGGGCGGATTGTCGATGTACAGCACCGGATCGCCGACGGCGCGCAGGGCGACGCCGGTGTACTTGGTCGGGAGGAAGCCGCTGCTCCACATGCGGGTGAAGAGCGCCTGGGCGTCCGCCTTCGAAGACCAGTTCGGCGTCAGGACGACGAACGCCGGGAGGTCGTTGTTCTCGCTGCCCAGTCCGTAGGCCAACCAGGAGCCGAGGCTCGCCTTCCCCGGGATCTCCGCACCGGTCATCACGAAGGTGCAGGCCGGGTCGTGGTTGATGGCGTTCGTCTGGACGGACTTCACCAGGGCGATCTCGTCCACGATGCGCGCCGTGTGGGGCAGGAGTTCGCTGACCCACCGGCGGCTTTGGCCGTGCTGGGCGAACTGGAACATCGACGGCGCCACCGGGAACCGGGTCTGCCCGGAGGTCATGGTGGTGATCCGCTGCCCGTTCTTGACCGAGTCCGGCAGGTCCTTGTCGAAGTACTCCCGCAGGCCGGGCTTGTAGTCCCACAGGTCGAGCTGGGACGGCGCCCCGTTCATGTGCAGGTAGATGATGCTCTTTGCCTTCGGGGCGAAGTGGGGGAATCCGGGCAGCGGCGGATGGACTCGCTCCGGGGCGGCGCCGATGAGACGGCCGGCGGGACCGGCACCAAGCGCCGCGAGGGCCAGTCCGCCGAGGCGGATCCCGGTGTTGCCGAAGAACTGACGGCGGGTCTGCGCGAGGTTGTATTCGAAGAGGGGATTCATGGGGTCAGTTGCGGCTGATGGTCTCGTCGAGGTTGAGGATCAGGTTGGCGATGTGCGAATAGGCGGCGACTTCCTCCGCCGCGACCGACTTCGGCGCCTTCGCCTCGCCGAACCCGACCAGTTTTCCGGCCGCCTCGGGATCGGAACGGTACCGTGCGACGAAACGGTCGAGGGCGCCTTGGACCACCGACAACTCCTCGGCTTCCGGGTTCCGTGCCAACACGGTCTGGTAGGCGAAGCGGATGCGTTCGGTCGCACCGCGTCCACCCTCGAGGATCATCCGCGTGGCCAGCCAACGGGCGGCCTCGAAATGTTGGACGTCGTTCAGCAGCTGCAGCGCCTGCAACGGCGTGTTGCTGCGCTCGCGGCGGGTGCAGATCTGCTCCCGGTTCGGCGCGTCGAACGTCGACATGAAGGGCGCAGGCGCCGTCCGCTTGAAGAAGGTGTAGAGGCTCCTGCGATAGAGCCCCGGGCCGGCGTCCGCCTTGTAGAAGCGGGTGTTCGAACCGCCGTAGCCGACGGGCTCCCAGATGTTCGGCGGCTGATAGGGGCGAACGCCCTTGCCACCCATGGTCGCGTCCAGGAGTCCCGAGACGAAGAGGGCGTTGTCCCGGAGCTGCTCCGCATCGAGCCGGAACCGCGGACCACGGGCGAGAAGC
>CAIYXO010000016.1 GCA_903930165.1 uncultured Verrucomicrobiota bacterium
CGTGCACATGGTTGCTGGGCGATAGGTAAACCGTCGGCGCGGAGATGCGGATCTGGGCCCGGAGCGGGCCGGACTCCTCCACGTCGACCTGGATGTCGGCGGGTTCGCGACGGAACGATTCCTGGAGCGCCACGCCGGCGCCTTGGCGCGCGAGCATCCGGGCTTCGAGGTTGCCCATGGGTGTCTCGATGGCGAATGGCGAGCGGCGGATCCGAAAAACCTGACCGGCGGTTCGCAGTTCGATCACGCCTTCCGAGTCGCTGAACTCCAGGAGGCGACCGGGCGTCTGCGTCGGGTTTCTGTCACGACCGCTGACGAGTCGGTAGACCTCCTGCCCGGTGCCGGTTCCCGCTCCGGAGAAGGCTCCGACGGTCGCGTCGAACAGCACCTGCATGTGGCGGATCGAACGGTCCTTGTTCCAGTGACGGTTCAGCACCTCGAACTGCGCCGGAACCTCCGCTCCCGAAGGGTCCAGCACCCGAAGCCCGCTGGTGTCCTGAAACCGTCCGTAGGGCAGTGGCACCACGACGGACACGGGGAAACGGACCGCGCCGACACCCGCAACCTCCTTCACGGTCAAAGGCAGGTCGAGAATCCGGCCCAGCGGACTGGGGGTGGGCGGCGCCATCCGAGGCACGGTCCAACCCAGGTTCGTGGGCACGGTGTTGGTGATCGCGACCGGATCCGGAATGGGAGCCGGGTTCACCGGGTCGATCTCTCCGCCCTCACCGCCACCGCCACCGCCACCGCCACCGCCCGGCTCGTAGGGGAGTTCCGCGAACTGGGAGGGTCCTTCGCGGACCACCAGATCCCGCAGATGGCCGTTGGCCGGAAACTGGCCCTCGAAGACGCCCGCACTGACGGACGCCAGACCGGAACCGACGCTGAGTTGCGCGTCTTCGCCCCAGCCGGAAACGGCCCAGCCTCCGGGCACGTTCGCTCCGTGGACACGGCGAGAGTCCACGTGCAGCCGCAGACTGTCCTGTGGGTTGGCGGGATCCCAAGCGGCCCGCACATGCACCCACTGCCCAACCCGCCAGAGCGGCCGGCGATAGTCGCTGCTCACGGTCCGGGTGGTCCATTCGGTGGGACCGGGAATCACCGCCGAGAGGTTCAGGGAATCGGTCTCCCTCAGCTCGATCCGCGGTGCGCCGTAGAGATCGCCGATCGTGAACAGGACATGGTTCACGTCGTCGTCCTCGACCGCGTAGCCGGGCCGAAACCAGAACTCGATCTCGCCCGCGGCGGGAAATGTGGTTCCCAGGCCGCCGAGCGGAAACGTGATCCGGTCGCCGGGCTGGACGCAGCGTGCTCCCGTGAAGCCTTCCGTTTCCGCGAAGGCGTCCGCGGTCAGGGTCGTCGTTCCTGCCGGACCCACCGGTGGACGGGTCACGGACGGGACGTTCGTCAACGGAGTCCGGAGCAGGACGACCGGATCCGGCAAGCCCTGAGCCCGGCCGGCAACGGGAAACAGGTTCAGCAAGAGTCCCAGTGCGACGAACGCGCATGAAATCCCGCGGGCGGAGCCGGTGGCCATCCGGTTCCTGTTGAGCGAAGGTTCCGTTCCGGGCGGGCGGCTTGGATTCTGTTTCATGGATGGGAGCGGTCGCGAACGGCGACCCGCCCAGCACGCGGTCTGCCGTTCTCACGGAAGAAGACGTCCACGACGTCGGGTCTCGACGATGACTCCCCGCGTTTTTGTTCCCGATGGAAAGCCTGGAATCCGGGTCGAAAGCGTCGGGAGGCCACGATGACGTCGCGATGCCCTCAACGCTGCCGGCGGCGCCGCAGCGATGGCGAAGGACAGAATTGACCGCATTCGGTGTCCCGTCCTTGGTTCCGCCGATCCCGATGAAGCCTTCCATCCGCCAGGTCGCAGCCGACGAGGTCCTGGAGTTGCGCACACGCCAACGCGAGGAGGCCGGGTGCCAGATCGTCCACGACTCCCTCCATCGTCGCGAAGGCTGGACGACGACCCATCTCCTTGAGATCGCCGACAAACCCGTCGGATTCGCGGAGGTCGCCATCGAAGGGCCATGGGCCAGGAAGCCGACGGTGTTCGAATTCTATCTGCTCCCCGAATATGGGTTCCGTGTCCTCGAGTTGTTCGAGCGGTTCCTCGAAGTCAGCGGCGTCCGATTCTTCGAGGCCCAGAGCAACATCGGTCCGCTGGCGGTCCTCGCCCACACCTATGGTCGCGATGTCACCAGCGAGCGCATCGTGTTCCGCGACGGCGTGACCACCCATCTCCCCGCCAACGGCGCCGTCCTGGGGCCGCTCACGGCCATCGCCGAGGTCCACGAGGCCATCGAACGTCGGCGGGGCGGCGGGGAATGGCAGGTCGAGATGGACGGGAAGGTGGTGGGGAAGGGGGGGATCCTCTTCCATTACAACCGACCCTACGGCGACATCCACATGGACGTGGCCGAGCCGTTCCGGCGTCGCGGCCTGGGTTCCTTCCTCGTGCAGGAGTTGAAGCGGGAATGCTACAGGCTCGGGGCGGTGCCCGCTGCCCGTTGCAATCCCGCCAACGTCGCCTCGCGCCGGACATTGCAGAAGGCCGGGTTCGTTCCCTGCGGCCAGATCCTGGTGGGACAGTTCGGGGACGCGGCCGCCTTGGCTTGATCTCCATGTCGGCGTTGTCGGGAGGCCTTCCACGTCTGCAGCCTTGCCAGTGCCGGCGGCAGCGGGCTCTGTTTGGAAAGTCATCCCCTTGTCCGTGCCAGTTCTCCGAGAAATGACAGGCCATCCCACGTACCCTTTGCACCCGCCGCGGCTCCGACGGCCGTTCGCGGCGGCGTGGGCCGCCGCAACCTTCCACGCGTTTGCCAGGACCGTGCTGGTCGGATGGGGAGTCGGTAGTTCGCCCGCTGTTGCGGAGGATTTCCGAAGGGACGTCCTTCCTCTGCTGGAGCGGTATTGCCACGACTGCCATGGGGACGGGATGGACAAGGGCGGGGTGCGCTTGGACGGCCATGAGTCCGAGGCCGCGATGATGGCGGATCGAGGCCTCTGGTTGACCGCCCTCAAGAACGTCCGATCCGGGATGATGCCCCCGCCGAAGAAGCGTCAGCCGACCGAGGCGGAGAAGGCGGTCCTGGAGCGTTGGATCCTCGGGGA
>CAIYXO010000017.1 GCA_903930165.1 uncultured Verrucomicrobiota bacterium
CCTGGAACCGGGCCAGTGCCTCCTCGATCCGTCCGGCGCCGACGAGAACGTAGCCGATCCGCACCTTGTGGGAGGCCTCGAGCGGGACTGGGACCCCGGCGGCCCGTGCGGCGAGGAGAGCCTCGGTCGCCGGGAGGGAGAGATCGCGATTCCCAGGCGATTCGCTGGGTCCGAGCAGTTCCCGGAGTTCGGAGAAGAACTTCGACGGTGCGACCACGTTGGTGGGGTTCGATCGCAGGGCCGCGAGGACCCGGACCAGCTCGTCCTGGATCGGCGTCCGGTTCCGTTCGAGAAGGCGGACGGCGCGGAGCAGCAGGTAGGGACGGATCTCCTCGGCCAGGGCCGCGACCCGGGGGAAGACCTCCACCAGGTGCGCGATCCCCACGTCGCGGCTTTCGGCCCGGCCCGTCAGGAAGTCGGAGAACGGCCCGCCGTAGTGGAACGGCTTGCCCGCGAGGGCGAGGTCGCGCCACCGGACCAACTCCTCGGCGAGCCGCTGCTCACGTTCGCGGCGCGCCTCGGAACCGGGCTCCGCGGTGGTTTCGGCCAGGTTCATCTGGACGATGCCCTGCGCCATCTGGATGAACGGTCGGCGACCCGTACGGACCTTGCCGAGAAGGCTCTTGAACCATTCCGACGCCCGTTCCGGCTCGTCCTGCAGGAGCAGCGCGAAACCGAGGGAATCCTCGGCCAGGTCGGCGGTCTTTTCGACCCGGTGCCCGAGCAGCTCCCGGTAGAGGTCGACCGCCTCCGGCGCCCGGCCCATCGCCGGTTCCAGGAGGCAGCGGGCCAGGAAGAGCTTCGCCCCCGCGTTTTCCGGGTCGAGCAGCAGGACCGTCTGGAAGGAGGCGATCGCCGCCTCGAGGTCCTCACGGCGTCGGGACCGGGTCTCCGTCGAATCCCTGAAGGCGGCGGAACGGAGCTTCCAGAACCAGCGGTGGGCGATGAGGTCCTCCTCCTCGAGCCCTGCCCGCTCCTGTCCCTGTCGCATCTGGGCTCGGATCTCGCCTCGGCGGGTGACGACCGGCGGCTTCGAAGGCTTCCTGGCCGCCAACGCCTCGACGCCGGCGAGCACCGCCGCGTTGAGTTCGGCTCCACGCCGCGCCCGGAACCGGGTCCGCTCGACGTCGCCGCCCACACGGGTGAGCCGCAAGGACAGGTCGACCCTCTCGCCGTCGGTGTCGAAGGACTGGAACCGTCCGTCCACCAGCCAGAACGCGCTCTGGAAAGGGAGCGGATTCGAACCCGCCTCGACGAGCCCCGCCTGCTGGAGACGCTGTTCCTCGAGCAGCAGTGCCGTGAGCTCGCGTTCGACCACCCGCCTGCCGGGAATCCGCAGGGACGCGGTGAGATGCGACCGCAGCTCGGACTCGAGGCCCGGATGCCGCGGCTTCACGCTGAGGTCCTCGAAGCCGCCCACGCCGACGAAGGTGACCGCACGGGTGTCCGTCTCGCCGCGGGCGGCCGCACGCACCAGGCCCACCAGCGTCTCGGCGGCCTCGGAGGCGTCGACGGAGGCGGGCAGGATGGCGAGTTCGCGGAGTTGGCCCGTGTCGGCGTCCACGAGCCGGACGACGGCGTTGGTGGCGTCCCGTCCGCGATAGGGGACGCCGAGGAGGAGGCCGTCGGCATGGAGCAGCCTTCCGACCCGGAGCGCCTCGGAAGGCTTCACGGCCCCCGCGGCACCGAGCTGGATCTCGGAGAGGATCCGCCCGACCTCGCGCCGTTCGAGCAGGACGACGCCGGGCTCCCCGGAGAGGCGCGCTTCCAGCAGCGCGGCGGCGTCACGTTCGGCCGCGGCGTCGAGAATGCCGAGCGGACCGACGGCGAGGCGCAACGGACCGGTACGCTGGACCGGCGGAGAGGGCTGGATGGGAAGGTCGCCGATGCGGCGGGCAATTTCCTCGCGGGCGTCGATGGAAGGCAGTTCGTCCCCGGTCCACGACTCGTAGCCGAGCCAACCGGCGGCGGCGAGGATCAGGACGGCTCCAGTCAAGAGGAGGCTGCGGCGGTTCCGTGAAGAGTCCATCGGAGGGCGGTTGCTTGATGTCCGGAGACGCTCCCGGTCACCTCAGCAGGCGCGGCAGGATCCGTTGGGCGAGTTCGGCACCGGCCTCCTGCAGGGCCTTCTTCGCGGCGGTCTGCTCGCCGACGTCGACCGCGACGCTCGTCTGGCGTTCGGCGAGCAGGATCCGGCCGGTCTTGCGCTCGCGGACCTGGATCTCGACGCGGGC
>CAIYXO010000018.1 GCA_903930165.1 uncultured Verrucomicrobiota bacterium
CGGTCCGCGTCCAGCCGGGATCAGCCTTCGAGGGCCTTGCGGGCCGGGATCCCGCCGAGTCCCTTCGCCTGCACCGTGGCCAGGGCGGCGCCGATGGTCTCCTTCAGGGCGGGTTCGCCGGCCGAGGCCGCGAGCCGCACGAGGAGGGCGGACAACGTCAGGTTCTTCAGGTCCTCGGTGCCGATGCCGAAGTCGGCGACCCACTGGCGGACCTGGGTCTTGAACCGCTCCGGGTCGCCGTTGAAGAACGTCTCCTTGATGTCGGTGAGCGTGGCGCTGTTCTGGACCATGCGGTCGACCGACTTCCCGGTGCCGATGCTGCGGACGACCTTCTCGAAGAAGTCGTTCTCGCCGCCGACGATGTCGATCTTGGCGTGGCGCAGGGCCTCGGAGACCACCCCGGCGTTGGCCTGGGCCACGTCGCGCTGGACGTGGATGGCGGCCAGTTCGACGTCGCGGTCCTTCTGCAGGCGGAGCTTGAACTCCTCGTGCTCGCGTCCGGCCTCGTGCAGCAGCTTCATCGCCTCGGCCTTCTGCTGGATGGCCTTGGCCTCGGCGGAGCCGCGGGCCTCGATGCCGGAGGCGGCGGCGAGCTCCTTCGCCTTCGAGCCGCCGGCCTCCGCGGCCGCCTGGCTCTGCGTGTTCTCGGCCTGCACCGTGCCCTTGGCCTTGCTCACCTCGGCCTCGGCGAGACCGACCTCGCGGATGGCGACCGCCTCGGACTTCCGCGCCTCGGCGCGGGCGACCACGACCTTCGCCTCGGCGAGGCCCTTGGCCGCCTCGCGGGCGGCGATGGCCTCGGCGTCCTGCACGGCGGCATGGCGCTTCCGGTCGGAGGCCCGGGCCTCGGCGTCGGCCATGGTCTGCATGCGTTCGGCGTCCCGCAGCGCGGCCTCGCGGGCGGCCTCCGCGGCGGTGATGGTCCGGATCTTCTCGGCCTCGGAGAGGTTCCGCTCCGACTCCTTCTGCGCCTCGGACGCCACGACCTTCTCGGTCTGGTCCTTCTTCGCGTTCATCTCGGCCTCGATGAGCGTCACCTCGCGGACCCGCTCCGCGGTCATGCGCGCCTCGATGTTGCGCTTCTCCTCCTCCTGCTGGGTGACGGCCTTCTGCTCGGCGACCACGGTCGCGCGGCGGCGTTCCACCTCGACGGCGGCCTCGGCGACCTTCACCTGGCGGTCCATGTCGGCCAGCGAGACGGTGCGCTCGCGGCGGACGCGAGCCTCCTCGCCCTCCTGGACGGCCTCCTGTTCGAGGCGCTGCTTCTCCTTGCGGACCGTGTATTCCCGCTCCTGCACGGCGCGGTTCATGTCCTCCTGGCGCAGGCGGATGGACTCCTCGGTCTCCAGGCGCTTGGACTCGACCTCCTGGCGGCGGGCCTCGATCACCTTGCGCGCCTCGGCCTCCTCGGTGGCCTTGACCTCGTTGATCGCACGGGTCTGGCGGGCGGTGTCCTCCTCGTTGCGGCGCTTCTGCTCCCGCTTCGCGATGTCGGCGTCGGCGTTCTCCTTCTCCACCTGCACCTGCGCGCGCTGGGAGAACTCGTTCGCGCTGACCCGTTCGCGCTGGGTGATCTCGGTGATCTTCCTGATGCCCTCGGAGTCGAGCACGTTGCTCGGATCGTGCTGGTCCAGCGGGGTCTGTTCGAGGTAGTCGATGGCGACGTCCTGCAGCTGGAATCCGTCGAGATCCTTGCCGATCGTCAGCTGGATCTGCTCACGGAACTTGATGCGTTCGGTGAACAGCTCGTGGAATTCCATCTGCTTGCCGGCGGTCTTGAGCGCCTCCGAGAACTTGGCCTCGAACAGCTCGCGCAGCTGGGCCATGTCGGAGACGCGTTCGGAACCGAGCATCTGGGCGACCTTCCGCACCGACTCGGCGGTGGCGTCCACGCGGATGTAGAAGGCCACGGAGATGTCGGCGCGGATGTTGTCCTTGCAGACCAGCCCGTCCTTCCCCTTGCGGTGGATCTCGAGCTTCTTCACGGAGATGTCCACCAGCTCGAGGGTCTGGAGGAGTGGGACGCGGATCATCCAGTCGAACGACACGCGCATGCCGCCGAGGCCGACGATGAGTCCCGCCTTTCCGGGTGGGATCTTTCGGATGGTGAGGGCCACGGCGACGAGGACCAGCACGGCCAGGAAGGCGAGCGAGATCAGGATCGGGAGCATGGAGTTCTGGGGTTCGCGTTCTGCGGTTCCGGGAGGGTTGTCCGGCGCCTGGACTCCGCCCAAACGGATCGGGCGACGTCGGGGTGCCGGGCTGTGATTAGGGAGACTCGCCGACGCCCGGGCGATTTGAAAGCCCGATGGCCGATTCCATCCGGGACATTCGTGATTCGCGATCCCCCACGGGGTGCCGGCGAGGCCCGGTCGCGACATCGCTGGGCGGAGCCCGTTCCAGGCACTTGGGGCGTGGGTGGGGGATCAGGCGGCCGAGGCCCGGAGGAGCCGGTCGCGGAGGCCGTCCCATTCGCCACCCGGGGGGAGGGCCTCGACGACGATGAGGGCCGCGCCCCGCGCGTCGCAGTCGTGCAGGTAGCCGTAGAAGGCGCGGGCGAAGGCCTCGGGGTCGTCGGGGATGAACGAGACGTTCGGGAAGCGGTCGGCGGAGGGGATCCGGGTGTGGGTCAGGATGTGTACGGGGCGTCCCTCGCTGAGTTCCGGGGCGATTTGGCGTGCCAGGTCCGATTCGTCGGCCCAGTCCAGGACCCGGAGCCGGGCGCGGGGCGAATAGTGGCGGGTGAGTTGGCCCGGGCTCCGGAGCGGTCCGTCGCCGGAGGGCGCCTTGGACGCCGCCGACATTCCCTTGGCGTCCAGGCCGGCGGCCTCGGCGACCTGTGCCGCGGTGATCACCCCGGGTCTCAGGATCCGCGGGACCGGACCGGTCACGTCGACCACCGTGCTCTCGATGCCCACCGCGCACCGGCCGCCGTCCACGATGAGCGGGACCCGGTCTCCGAGACCCTGGGCGACATGTTCGGCGCAGGTCGGGGAAAGGCGGTCGGAAGGGTTGGCGCTGGGGGCCGCGAGCGGGAATCCGCACTCGCGGATGACCGCCTGAATGAACGGGGGGGAGGGCCAGCGGAGCCCGACGGTGGGGCCGCCGGCGGTGACGACGTCGGGAATCCGGTCGGAGCGTGGAAGGATGAGCGTGAGGGGGCCGGGCCAGAAACGTGCCGCGAGGCGGTCCGCCAGCGGCGTCCAGTCCGCGCAGCATTCGCGGGCGAGGTTCGCGCTGGCGACGTGGACGATCACCGGGTTGTGGGCGGGTCGCCCCTTTGCGGCGTAGATCGCCTCGACCGACGGCCCGGAGAAGGCGTTCGCCGCCAGGCCGTAGACAGTCTCCGTCGGCACCGCGGCGACCCCGCCCGAGCGCAGCACCGAGACGGTCCTCGCCACGGCGGCGGCGAACATCGTCGGGGTGTGGGTGGGGAGGATCTCGGCGGACATCGGCCGGCGACGTTAGCCGCCCGTGGTGGCGGCGGGAACCGGAATGCGGGAGCCGGATTCCCTGTTTACCGGAGGCGGTCCCGGGCCACAGTCCGGCCGTGGAAGGAAACAAGGTGACGGTGGGAACGGTCCGGTCCTGGAAGGGTGTCCGGAGATTCGGGGCCCTGACCGCCTACGACTATCCCGGGGCGCGGATCCTGGACGAGGCCGGCGTGCCGGTGATTCTCGTGGGTGATTCGCTCGGCATGGTGGTCCTGGGGCATCCGGACACGACCCACGTGACCCTGGCCGACATGCTCCACCACCTGACGGCGGTGGCGCGGGCACGGCCGCGGGCGTTGGTCGGGGCGGATCTGCCCATTGGCACCTATCGCACGCCGGAGGAGGCGGTCGCGTCCGCGCGGCGGTTGGCCGACGCCGGAGCGGAGTACGTCAAGGCCGAGGGGGGACGGGAGATCCTACCCCAGATCCGTGCGATCGTGGCGGCGGGGATACCTTTCATGGGGCATCTCGGAATGCTTCCCCAGCATGTCCTCGAGGAAGGTGGGAAGTACCGGGTGAAGGGCCGCGACGACGCCGGGCGGCTGGGATTGTTGGAGGACGCCCGGGCGCTGGAGGCGGCGGGGGTGTTTGCCTGCGTGCTGGAGTTGGTCACGCCTCCCGTGGCGGCGGAGTTGACCCGTGAATGCCGTTCGATGGCCACCATCGGCATCGGAAGCGGACCGGACTGCGACGGCCAGATCCTGGTGACCCACGACCTGGTGGGGGCGTTCCCGTGGTTCACCCCGAAGTTCGCGACACCTCTGGCACGGACCGGCGAGGCGGCGCGGGCGGCGGCGGCGCAGTGGCTCAGCGCTGTGGCTGGGCGGTGAAGAACGGGAGGAGGATTCCGCCCAGCCGTTCGGGCAGGACGCGCTCCTTCTTCGGGTTCTGGAGAGTGAGGCGGAAGGTCCTGCCCTGCCGCGTCTCGGAAACGATGGTCTGATAGGGGGCCCGGCTGTAGGAGGCCTCGGCCACATTGAAGGTCGCCTGGGCGTCCTCGACCACGAACATGGGATCCGCCTTCCATCCACCGGACGAGATGCAGAGGGCGCCCAGCAGTTCCGTCTTCCCGCCGCCGACGGTGCGGATGAGCGTCCCGGACATCTCGCTGGTGAGCCCGAAGATCCATACCGTCGCGTTGGTGTTCAGGATCTTGGTTCCCTCGTAGGCGACGTGGAACTGGCGCGCGAAGACGCGTTCGCGTTCGAAGACCCACGGTCCGGAGGAGCTGACGTTCTCGAGGAAGAGGTCGCCGTTGCCGGGGACCGTGCGTCCCTGGATGCCGAGGCAGTCCCGCACGACGAGGGTGCGTCGGGTGGCCTTCTCGAAGAAGGTGGAGGCTTTCGAGGAGGTGACCTCGAGGCGTTCGAAAACCACCACGGGAGGGTCTCCGTCCTCGACGCGGAAGGCGGGGGTGCCGGCGGGGAGGGCGAGGACCAGTCGGGCCTCGCAGCCGATGATCCGGCGGACGCGGCCGCGGAGCGTGACCGGCCGGTTGAAGGTCCATACGCCGTTGGGGAAGCAGAGCGTCGGCGCCCCGGAGTCGATGGCCGTCTGGACGGCGAGGGAACAGTCCTCGCCGGTGTTGGGCACTCCGCCGAACCGGTGGGGCCCGGACCAGGCGGGCAACGGATCCCACGGAACGTCCGGGGTCTCCACCACGGGCAGGTTCAGGGTGTTGGTGATCGAGGGGAAGAGGGCGAAGGCGTCGTGCGAGAGGAATTCCTCGACGTCCTGGGTCTCCGGCTGGATGCGGTTGCCCCCCCGGTTCTCGACGAAGTTGGTGTAGCCCGGGGTGCGCAGGTTCCGGATGACAAGGGCGCCTCGGTTCTGGACCGGCGGATCCTGC
>CAIYXO010000019.1 GCA_903930165.1 uncultured Verrucomicrobiota bacterium
GGTGTTCTTGATGCCGGTCGGGGCCGTTCCACCACCGGCCCGGGCCCGATTCCCAAAAACACCCCCTCCCCGAACTCCTCCGTTCTCCCGAAACCCACCGGAGCAGAATCCGCAGGATCCTGATCCAACCCACCCGGACGGCCCATGGAGATCCCCTCCCCCACCGAAACCGAAGCCACGGCCCGCGCCGAAGCCGGCGCCGCCAGCCGCCTCCTGCCGGTCGAGTTCGCGCGCCAGCATCAACTGCTTCCGCTCGAACTGCGCGGCGGGATCCTGAGGATCGCCGCGGTCGCCATGCCCTCGCCGGAAATGGTGGAGGACCTGCGTCTCCTCACCGGGATGGAGGTCGAGTTCGAGATCCGTCCCGCCGCCGAGGTGGAGGAAGGCCTCGCCGATTCCTACCAGGTGACGGTCGAACGGATGATCGAGGACCTGGACTCGGCCAAGACCGGCGGTGCCGAGGGCAAGAGTCTCCACGACATCGAGGTCGCGGCCAACGAGCCCACGGTCATCAACCTCGTCAACGTCATCATCTCCACGGCGTTGCGCGAGCGGGCCTCGGACATCCATCTTCTCCCCTTCGAGAACGCCATCGAACTGCGCTACCGCGTCGACGGCATCCTGCAGCTCAAGCCGCCTCCTCCCCGCGGGATGCACGCCGCGCTGGTCTCACGCATCAAGATCATGGCGGAGATGAACATCGCGGAGCGGTTCCTGCCGCAGGACGGACACATCCAGATCCACCATCGTGGCGAACGGGTCGACGTCCGCGTGGGCACCATGCCCACCATCCATGGCGAGAGCGTGGTGATGCGCCTTCTGGCGCGGAACAACCGGCTGCTGGAACCCGAGGAGCTCGGCCTGGATCCGGTACGCGCCCGTCAGCTCCGTTCGATGGTGCAGAAGCCCCACGGCCTCTTCCTCACCACCGGCCCGACCGGTTCGGGAAAGACGACGACGCTCTACTCCGTGCTCCAGGGCATCTATTCGCCGGAGAAGAAGATCATCACCCTCGAGGATCCGGTGGAGTACGAGCTGAACGGCGTCGCCCAGATCCCGGTGCGACCGGGCCGCGGCTTCACCTTCGCCACCGGCCTGCGTGCCATCCTCCGGCAGGACCCGGACGTGGTGATGGTCGGCGAGATCCGTGACGCGGAGACCGCGGAGATCGCGATCCGCGCGGCGCTGACGGGACACCAGGTCTTCAGCACCCTGCACACCAACGACGCGCCCGGCGCGGTGACCCGGCTCATCGACATGGGCATCGAACCGTTCCTCATCGCCTCCTCGTTGGACGGCGTGCTCGCCCAACGCCTAGTCCGGCGGATCTGCCCGGCGTGCAAGACTCCAGTCAGCGTCGCCGAGAGCATCCGCGGCAAGATCGAGCGGCTCGACGGCCGGCCGTTGGCGGGTGAGTTCTGGACCGGAGCCGGCTGTCCGGAATGTCGGGGCGTCGGCTACCGGGGGCGCCTGGGGCTCTTCGAGCTGCTGGTGGTCAACGGCGAGCTCCGGGAACTCATCCTCCAGCGCCGCTCCAGCGCGGAGATCAAGGCGAAGGTCCGGGGCGTGATGACGACCCTCTTCGACGACGGGTTGGGCAAGGCCGCAGCCGGCACCACATCCCTCGAGGAAGTGGTGCGGGTCTGCGCGGCCGACGCGGAGGAATGATGAGCGCGTTCCGCTACCAGGGTCTGCAGGGCGGCTCACCGGTTTCCGGGGTGATCGAGGCGTCGGACCGTCGAGACGCCCTGCGTCGCCTCGGCGAGAAGGGGGTCTTCCCCTCCAACCTGGCACCGGTCTCCGCCGACACCCCACGCAAGGCGGCGGCGACGGCCCACTCCGCGCGGACCGCCGAAAAGGCCCCGTCGACTTCGCCCTCCACGGCGTCCCAGTCGACGAACGGCGTGCCGGCCGGCGGCGGCTTCAGGCTGGGTTCCGGGATCCGGCGCAAGGAGATCACCGCCTTCACCCGCGAGCTGGCCGCGCTGCTCGCAGCGGCCATTCCCATCCCACAGGCCCTCGCGGGAATCGCCGAGGAGGAGGCCAACCCCGTCCTCAAGGAGATCATCGAGAAGGTCTCCCTCGAGGGGAAGGGCGGCGTCGCGCTCTCGGCTGCGCTGGCCGGGCATCCCCGGCTCTTTCCGCCGATCTACACGTCGATGATCCGCGTCGGCGAGGAGGCCGGAGCCCTGCCCCGCGTGATCACCGACCTCGCGGACCTGCTGGAGAACTCGGACGAGGTCCGTGGAGAGGTCACCTCGGCGATCTCCTACCCGCTGTTCGTTCTGGGGTTCGGGATGGTGACGGTCGCGGTCCTGCTCACCGTCGTCCTGCCCAAGCTTTTCTCCATGCTGGAGGACATGCTCGACGCGCTGCCCCTGCCGACGCTGATCCTGCTTCGCCTGAGCGGATTCTGTTCGCGCTGGTGGCCCTGGCTCCTCACCGGCGCGGTCCTGGCCGGGGCCGGGGCGGCCTCGTACTTCCGCAGTCCCCGGGGAAGGCTCGCCTGGGACGGATTGAAGCTGCGCGTGCCGGTGCTCGGCCCGCTGGTCCGTTCCGCGGCGCTGAACCGCTTCGCGCGGACCCTTTCCATCCTCCTCAAGAGCGGCGTCTCGCTGTTGCCGTCGCTGAAGATCGTGGAGGCGACCGTGGGCAACCTCGTGATCGCGGGGCAGATCGCCCAGGTCGCCGAGGAGACCCGCGGCGGCGACTCCCTCGCCGCGCCGTTGCGCAAGCTCGGCCTGTTCCCGCGCAGCGCGGTGCAGATGATCTCGGCCGGGGAGGAATCCGGCAAACTCGACGAGATGCTCGGCAAGGTGGCCCAGATCGAGGAACGCCACCTGCGCGCCCGCACCAAGACCCTGGTCTCGCTCCTCGCGCCGATCCTGATCCTGATCGTCGGCGGCGTGGTCGGCTTCATGGTCATCGCCATCCTGCTTCCCATCTTCCGCATGAGCCGCGGAATCCACTGAGTTCCCCGCATCCCAGCGAGCCGACCTCCGCTTCCTCATTCCCCAGAACCCACCCGCAATCCCCCGCATGACTCCAAACCCGCACACCCCACGGAATCCCGGTCGCGGCACCGCCGCCTTCACCCTGCTCGAGATCATGGTCGTCGTGATCATCCTCGGCGTGCTCGCCGCCACGATCATCCCGCAGTTCGTCGGCACCACGCAGGAGGCGAAGGTCAGCGCCGCGAAGGCCCACATCGCCGAACTCGAGTCCGCCATCGAACGCTTCTACGTCCACATGGACCGCTACCCGACCCAGGACGAAGGGCTCACGGTCCTCGAGAAGTCGCCCGCGACGGACGCCTCGAAGTGGCGCGGCCCGTACATCAAGAAGCTCCGTCCGGATCCCTGGGGCCAGGCCTACCAATACCGGCGCCCGGGCGTGCGCCACGCCAACAGCTTCGACCTCTGGTCCCGCGGCACCGACACCGCCGACGGAGGCGAAGGCGACGGAACCGACATCGGCAACTGGTGATCCCGCGAACTCCAGTCTCGCCGCCCCGGCCCCGACGGAACCGGCGGGCGTTCACCCTCATCGAACTGATGGTGGTGATCACGCTCATCGCCGTCCTGACCGCGGTGATCCTGCCGGAGATGCGCGGCACCCTGGAGGAGACCGCCCTGCGGTCCGCCGCACGCGACCTGGTCTCGGCCTGCCAGACCGCCAACTCACGGGCCGTCGCCACCGGCCGGCCGCAGCAACTGGTCCTCGATGCCAGCGCGCATCGTTTCCGGATCGAGACCGCCCCGGGCGGTCCGGGGGAAGCACGGAGGCCCCGTTCCGCATCGGAACCGGAGGGCGGAAAGCTCGATCCCCGCATCGCCGTCGAGGTCCGGCTCCAGGAGCCACCGCCGCCTGGAGCCCCGGCCGGCATCGAGTTCCAGGCCGACGGGACGGTCACGGCCGCGGACATCGTCCTCCGTGACCGAACGGGATTCGGCCTCGTCCTTCGGCTGAATCCGGTGACGGCACGGCCCACGTTGAAGGAGATGGCCCGGAAATGAGACTCCGCCTCCAGGGTGCAGGGAACGGGACCGGGGCACCGGGAGGCGGCGGATTCTCCCTGGTCGAGATCATGGTCGCGGTGGCGATCCTTGCCGTCGCCCTGGTGGGGCTCACCCGCGGGCTCACCACGGCCCTCGCCTCGAGCCGCGAGAGCGCCGCGTACTCCCAGGCGGTGTGGGTCGCAGCGTCCCGGATCGAGTTCCTGCGGGCCGACTACTTCCCGTCCGAGGGCGAATCCGAGGGCACCTCGGGACCGTTCACCTGGCGCCAGAAGGTCTCGAAGACGGCCAACGACGGACTTTTCGAAATCCGTGTGGAGGTCGAGCGGACCTCCGAGCCCGGAACGCTCTACACGCTGAACACCTACCTCTTCGACACACCGGTCGCCGACAAGGACGCCGGGAAGGATCGGGAGCGCCAAAGGGACCGCCGTCGGAAGGGAGGCGGACGATGAATCCCCGGATCCGGAACGTCTCGCGGGGGGCCTTCACCCTCGTCGAGCTCGTGGTGGCCACGGCGTTGACCGCCTTCGTCCTCGGGGCGGCCTACGCCTGCATGCTGGCCGGATTCAGCACGCGGAAGACCATCGAACCCCGGAGCGACCGCTTCCAGGCGGCCAGGGTGACCCTCGGCCTTCTGACGGCGGACCTGCGATCGGCCTGCCCGATGCACAAGGGACCGGAGTTCCTCGGATCCCCGGGCACGGAGGGGACGGTCCCGACCGGGAAGCTCGACTTCGCGACCCACCACTTCACGCCGCGCCGCGAGGGGGAAGGCGACTACGCGTGCGTGAGCTGGTTCGTCGAGGATGACCCGGCGACCGGGGAATCGGTGCTCTGGCGCCGACGGAATCCCGGCATCGGTCCGGATCCGCTCACGGGCGGTCGACGCGAGGAGATCCTCCGTCCCGTCGAGGGTTTCGACCTGGAGTTCTACGACGGCCTCGACTGGCACGAGACCTGGGGCGACCCCAACGGCCGGGCCAAACAGGAAAGTTCCTTCCGGGACCGGCCGAACCTCGTCGGGATGCCCACGGCGGTGCGGATCACGCTCAGCCTGCCGGGCGAGCCCGCATCCGAATCCGCCGCCGGCGCCACGCCGCCGCCGATCGTGTTCGAGGCCGTGGTGAGGATCGCGGTCGAGTCCACCGGCGGATCGTCCACGGGCGGCAACGCCGCCGGTCCCGGAGCCGGCCAGAATCCCGCAACGCCTTCCCAGGACGGTTCTCCCCAGTTCTGATGCGCGCACACAGCCCATCCCAGTCCGCGACACGAGGCTCGATCCTCGTGGCCGTCCTCTGGTGCCTGGCGCTGCTCTCCGTGGTCGTCGTGAGCGTCCTCCATACGGCCCGCCAGGACCTGCGTCTGGCCCGGCACCAGGGCGACATGGTCCAGGCCCGCTACCTCGCCATCGCCGGGATCGAGCGCGCCAAGGCGGCCCTCTTCGAGGACCTCCGCCAAAGGAGGCGCGCGTCGCGGCCCGCGAACGACGCCCTCGGGGATTCCCCCGACATCTTCCGCGACGTCGCCCTCGGCCGGGGACGCTTCAGCGTGATCCAACCCGGTTCACCGGCCGACGCGCCACGCCACGGCGTCGCCGACGAGTCCGGACGCCTCGACATCAACGTCGTCCAGACCAACGAGCTGCTCCGCCTGCCGGGCATGACCCACGATGTCGCCATCGCCATCCTCGACTGGCGCGATCCGGACTCCGTCGCCGGACCCGGTGGCGCCGAAGCGGACTACTACGGTTCGTTGAATCCTCCGCGGCTTCCGCGCAACGGACCGTTCCAGACCCTGCGCGAGCTGATGATGGTCCGGGGGATCACACGCGAACGGATGTCCGGCGACGGGGGACAACCCGGCTGGAACGTCCTGCTGGGCCTCGGCGCCGGCTCCCCGAACGTCAATGCCGCCGGCGAACAAAGGGTCGATCTCCGATCGGCCGACGAGCGCTCCCTGGCCAACGTTCGCGGCTTCAACCAGGACATCGCCCGCGCCATCGTGGCCCGCCGGGGGCGCGAGGAGTTCCGGAGCCTGCTGGATCTGCTCGACCTGACGCCGGCCCCGCCTTCCGGAGGCCCCGGGAATCCCGGCGGCCGCCCGCCGAATCCCGGGCAGCCCGACGTGTTCAACCCAGGTGGGGGTGGCGGCGGTCCACGCCTGGTCTCGCAGGACCTCCTCATCGACGTGGCTGACCTGCTCACCACCGGCGACAACGACAACGCCCAGGGCCGGATCAACATCAACTCCGCCCCGGCCGAGGTGCTCGCCTGCCTCGACGGCATCGACCTGACCGCCGCCCAATCCCTGGTCGCCCACCGCCAGAGCGTCGGCGGATTCTCCCACCCGGTGGCGTTGCTCCGGGCGCCCGGGATGACCGTCGACCGGCTGAAACCGATCCTCGGCCGACTCACCGCCGACTCCGACACCTGGCGGATCCTCGCCGAGGGGACCGTCCCGGACCGCGACACCCGTTTCCGCGTCGAGGAGGTGGTGCGGATCGACCTCACCCGCTGCACGACGCTTTCCCACCGCGAGGACGACCTCTGAACATGCCCACCTTCTTCGCCAGTTCCTTCGTCGACGCCGGCCTGCGGGACGGCGTGATGACCCTCGTCGCCGGACCGATGCGGCGTGAGGTCCCTTGGCCAAACGATCCACTCGCCCTTCCTGACGCCGCGGAACGTGCCGCCCTCGTCGCCGCCCTCAAGGAATTGGCACCCACTTCGCCGTGGCGTCCCAAGACGCTCCTGCGCTGCAGCCTGCCGGCGCACGGGGTGACGGTACGGTCGTTGCGGGTCCCAGCTACCTCGGGAGCCGAGTTCCAACGGCTCCTGCAACTCCAGGTCGAGACCTCGTTTCCGGTGCCACCCGAGGATCTGGCATGGGGCGTCGTCGAGCCGGCTTCTCCGGGCGGAGCGTCCGACACGCGGAGCGGCGGCGAGCTGCGGACGGTCCACGTGGCCGCCATCCGCCGCGGCATGGTCCAGCCCATCGCCTCCGCGGTGTCCGAGGCCGGGCTCATCCCGACCTTCACCCTCTCCGCGAGGGTCCGGCATGGAGCCGACCTCGTCGGCTTCACCGGCTGCCGGCTGGATGTCGGACGGCGCGGCACCGACATGGGCCGCTGGGAGGACGGCCAACTGGTCCGTGTTCGGACGTTGCCCGCGGGCATCGACAACCCGGCTGCCGCCGCGGAGGCCCTTGCCGCCGCTGTGAAAGACCTGCCAGCCGGCATGCGGATCTCGTTGGCGGCCGAGCTCGATCCGGCCGGTTTGGAGACCTTGGCCGGCCGCATTCCCGGGAGAGGCCGCGTGGAATTCCGCACCATGAGTCCCGGGAGCGTCGACGGAGCCGTCCCGCTGGCCGCCTGGACGGGGGAGCGGCTTCCGCTGCGGATCGCCGTGGACTCGGACGCCGGTCCCACCTCGGCCGAAACGAAGCACCGCATTCCCGCCGAGGCCCGCCCCTGGCTGGTGCGGGCCGCCGTGTTGGCCGGAGCCATCCTGCTTTTCCCCTGGGTTGAGGCGTTGATCCAGCGTCCCCGTCTCCAGCGGCAGCTGACGGGACTCGGCAAGGACCTTGGCCGTCTGCCCGAGATCGATCGCCGCCTCGACTTCCTGCAGCACATCGCCGACAGCCAGCCGCCGTATTTCGACGCGACCTACGTGATCTCGAAGTCCGCGCCCCAGGGAACGAAGCTGGACGGCTTCACCATGAACCGCCGCGGCGAGGTCAGCCTCAACGGCCACGTCCAGCAACCGCCCCAGGTCGGCGAGTTCCGCGACCGACTGATGGAGTCGCGGTTCTTCTCCAGCGTGGTCGTCGAGGAACAGTCCATGCCGCAGCCGGGCGGCGGCCGCGCGAACTTCCGGATCTCGGCCCAGTGGAAGCCGGCCCCGGACCGCGAGGCGCTCCAACTGGGCCCCGAGCCGCCTCCTCCGCCTACGGGCACCAACGCCCCCTCCGGCACCAATGGCCCGGCCAAACCCTCCGCAACCGCGCCGCAGAACCCCTCCCGTTCATGAAGTCGCTCACCCCATCCGAACGCCGCACACTGCGGCTCGGCTCCATCGGACTCTCGCTGTACCTGCTGGCGTTCGTCGGACTGAAGTGGTTCCAGGCCGTCGATTCGGTGCGCCGCGACCACGCACGTCTCCGTGAGCGCGCCACGGCCCTCCGTTCGGACGTCGACCGCTACCAACTCCGCACCGAACGCCTCACGCGCCTGATGGACCGTCTCCAGATCGATCCCGGCACCCTGCGGACGAACACGGTGGTCGGGGAGGCCAGCGCCGCGCTGCAACGGGTCGCCCAGTCCCAAGGTCTCCAGGTCAGCTCGGTACGCGAATCCGTGAACCGCTCCGGCGAACGGGAGCTGGGGTCCATCCAGTTCGACGCCGGCGGGCCCACACAGGCGGTGCTCGGCTTCCTCGCCCGGATCCAGTCCCTCGGGGTCCCGGTGCTCGTGGATTCGGTCCAATGCACCGCCAATCCACGCGGCCCAGGGCAGCTCAAGCTCCTGCTGAACGTGGTCGTGCTCGACTTCGACCAGTGGAAGCCCCGGGAGGTGCCCCGTGCCTGATCGCTTCATCCGGCTGCTTCGCGGCGTCGCCTGGATCCTCCTCGCCGCATTCGTGCTGCGGCTGGCCCTCGCCCTGTTCCGTCCGAGCCCCCTCGCCGACCTGCGCATCCCGGCGCTGCCGACACTGGCCTCCGCTTCCTCGTCCACCAACGCGCCGCCGGACACCTCGCCCCATCCGTCGATGCCGGCCCCGGCTCCGGCCCCTGCTCCGAGACCGATGCCGATGTCGGCCGGCACAAACGCGATGTCCACCAACGCCCCCGGTTCCGCCCTCTCCTTGGGCACCAACCTTCCTCCGAAGTCGTCCGTCACCCAGGCCGTGGCCTCGCCGTCCTCGGTCTCGAACAACCCGCCGACGCGTTCCGCCGCGGTGCCACCCGGCGTCGGCGGGCCCTTTCCGGGAATGCCCCCCGGTTTCCCGTTCCCCGGCGGACCAGGTCCGCGCGGTGCGGGGGCGGGCGGAAAGCCGCTCGGGCCCGTCCTCCAGGCCCGGATCGAGAAGGTCATCCACAGCGAACTGCTCGGCCCGGCACCCCGCCCCGTTCCCATGGCCCTCATGGGCATCGCCGGCACCAACGCCTTCATCCGGACCACCTCCGGGATGTCCGGCATGGTCGGCGAAGGCGGCGAACTCGGCGGCGTCCGCCTGGTCCGCATCGGAATCAACCGGGTCCTCGTGAACGAGGCCGGAACCAACAAGGAACTCACCATCTTCGGCGGCGCCGGCGGCGAAAGCCTGCTCCCCAAGTCCACCAACCAGCCATGAACCGCGACCGACTGTCCTTCATCCGAGCCCTGCTCGTCGCCCTGTCACTCGCCGCCGGCGGCGCCTTCCGTTCCGCCGCCCAGGCCCCGGTTCCGCCTACCGCGCCGCCGGGTTCACCGGCCCTCGAGCCGCCGCCGGGCCCCGGCTCCACCAACAACCCCGCCTCGACCAACGGCATCCAGCTCAGCTTCCAGGGAGCCAACATCGACATGGTCGTCCAATGGCTCTCCCAGACGACCGGGAAGTCGGTGCTCAAGCATCCCCAGGCACAGTGCCAGCTCACCATCATCGGCGGCACCCGGCTCGGCCAGCGCGAGGCCATCGCCCTGGTGTACCGGGCCCTCTCCATGGAGGGCTTCGCCGCCATCGAGTCCTCGAACTCCATCCTCATCGTCCCCGAGGGCAAGGAGCCCAAGATGGAGCCCGAGCTGGTCAACTCCACCAACTCCGTCCCGGCCGGCCGCCAACGCCTGGTCAAGATCTTCAACCTCCGCCACGTCTCCGCGACCGAGATGCACGAGAAGATCAAGCCGGTCCTCTCCGACAAGGCCCGCCTCGACATCAACGACCGCGGCAACCAGCTCATCGTCACCGACTACAACGAGGGCCTGAACCTCGCCGGCGACCTCATCTCGGCCCTCGACACCGACAACCTCGGCGACCGCTCCGTCCGCGTGCTCCCGGTCCGCCACGTCAACGCCCAGGATCTCGCCAAGGAGCTCACGCCGCTCTACGCGAAGCTCGGCGCCAAGGGCGGCGACTCCGTCGAGGTCTCCGCGAACGACCGGTCCAATTCCCTCATCATCCTCTCCAGCGAGGCCAACTACCAGGCGGTCGAACGCATCGTGCGCGCCCTCGACACCGACGACGCCTCCTCGAAGACGCTCACCACCTTCTCCCTCAAGAACGCCGACGCCGAGGATGTCGCCAAGCAGATCAAGGACCTCCTCAACGCCCAGGACGGCAGCCGGTTCCCGTCCTACATCTTCTTCGGCGATTCCTCCGGCGCCGGCGGCACGAAATCCCGCAAGGCCACCGTCGTCGCCGACCGCCGCCGCAACTCCGTGGTCGTCCAGGCCCCGCAGGCGGAGCTTCCCAGCATCCAGAAGATGATCGAGTTCCTCGACGAAGCCGTGGAGGGCGAGTCGCTGGCGCCGAAGATCTACGGGCTGAAATACGTTTCGGCCGTGGACGTCGAGGACGTGCTGAACGAGCTCTTCCTCAAGAAGTCCCAGCAGCAGCGTCCCTATTGGTACTACGACGAGGAACCTCCGCAGACCGCGGACCGCAACGTCGGACGCCTCTACGGCAAGGTCCGCATCACCTCGGAGCCCTACTCCAACAGCATCATCATCACCTCCAACTCCAAGGAGGCGCTCAGCGCCGTCGAGGAGGTGCTCAAGAAGCTCGACGCCCCGTCCCAGGCCGGCGAGGGCACGCTCCGTGTCGTGCTCAAGCACGGCAAGGCCTCCACCGTCGCCAACAGCCTGAACGTGCTGTTCGCCAAGAACGGCTCGCCGCCGATCCGGCAGAACAACCAGAACCAGCCCCAGAACCAGCCGCAGCCGAACCAGAACCAGAACCCCAACGGTCCCACCTCCGACCGCTCGTTCGAACTGGAACGGGAGAACGAAGAGGACGGCTACTTCCCCTGGTTGGGCGGCGCCCCAGACAACACGCGCGGATCCGACAGCAAGGCGGGGCTCCGACAGGTCAGCGACCTCGTCGGACGCGTCCGCGTCGTTCCAGACCACCGCAGCAACTCCCTGCTCCTCTCCGCCAACGTCCACCTGCTCCCCCAGGTCCTCCGCCTGATCGAGGACCTCGACGCCCCGACCCCGCAGGTGATGATCGAGGCCCGCATCGTCGAGGTCTCCTCCAACTTCCTCGACCGTCTCGGCGTCCGCTGGTCGCCGGACGGATCCCGGGTCTACACCACCGAGGACTACGAC
>CAIYXO010000020.1 GCA_903930165.1 uncultured Verrucomicrobiota bacterium
ACCGACAACGCGGCGCACATGATTCCCGCCTCCCTCGAGCAGATCGAACGCGCGATCCGGAACGTTCCGGATTTCCCCAAGCCCGGCATCCAGTTCAAGGACATCACCCCGGTGCTCGCCGACGGCCATCTCTTCGGCTCCGTGATCGGACACCTGCTGGAAGACGTCCGGCCCGGCAGCGTCGACAAGATCGTCGGCATCGACGCCCGCGGCTTCATCTTCGGCGCTGCGGCCGCGGCCCGCATCGGGGCCGGATTCATCCCGGTCCGCAAGAAGGGCAAGCTTCCCTGGGCCACCCACGAGCAGAGCTACGACCTCGAGTACGGATCCAACACCATGGCGATCCACACCGACGCCATCCACCCGGGCGAGCGGGTGCTGATGGTGGACGACCTCCTCGCCACCGGCGGGACCGCGGCCGCGGCTCTGAAGCTCGTGGAACAGCTCGGAGGCCAGGTCGTCGGCGTCCGGTTCGTGATCGAACTCAAGTTCCTCAACGGCCGGGAACGCCTCGGGAACGCCGCGGTCCGATCCCTCGTCTCCTACTGATCCCGCCGCTTCCGGTCGCCCGAGCCGCTTGCCCCCTTGGCCGTCGGGACCCACGTCCGGTAGGCTCCCATCATGACGCGTCACTGCCACAAATGCGGCTGGGTCTGGGCGTTCCGGGAACAGCCCGGCCGGAGCGAGTCCTGTCCGCAATGCAGGGCGGACCTCCGGGTCTGCCTGAACTGCAGCCTCCACGACCGCAACGCCGCGTTCCAATGCCGCGATCGGCGCGCCGAACCGGTGGGCGACAAGGACACCGCCAACTTCTGCGAGTACTTCGACTTCAAGACCCGGACGTGGTCGGGACCTGGCGGTGCCAACAGCCGAGAGGAACAGGCCCGGGCGACGCTCCGAGGCCTGCTGGGGGACTAGGCCTCGCAGGCGTCCCGCGTCGGGAGGGCGCCCTATTCGCCCCTCAACGCCGTCAAAAGCGCCCCCCCGCAGGCGCGCCGGGTGGCCACCCAGGTCCAGAGCAGTCCGTTCGCCAGGACCGCGGCAAGCACCATCGCGATACCTAGCCAGGGAAATCCCCCGCCCGGCTGAAAAAGGCTCGGTGCCACCGCCAGAAGCGCGGAGATGGTTCCAATCCGGATCCCTTCCAACAGCAGGCCTCGGTGTTCCCGGAGGACGAGACCCTCGATGCGTTCCGTTGGGAACCCGACCGCACCCAGGACCGCAAGTTCCGCGCGGCGCTCCTGCACGTTGCGCATCACCACCAGCCCCAACCCGAAACTCCCGAGCAACAGCCCGAGGCCTCCCAGCACCTGGAAGGTGTTCAGGTAGGTGTTCTGTACCGCATTGAAACGGTTCAAGCGGTCCGCCGCCGGTTCCGCCTCGAACCCGAAGTCCGAGAGCGCCCGGGTCAGCTCCCCGGCGACTGCCGACGACACGGGTGCGTCCACGAGGAAGACCCGATGTCCCGCCTCGCCCGGGAAGCGACGGGTGAACGCGGACTCGGCGACCACCAGTTGCCCTTGCAGCAGGGAGTTGGCCACCGCGCCGACGATCCGGAGTCGGAACGGCCTTCCCTGTTCGTCCACATGTTCCAAGGTGTCTCCGACGGACTTGCCCAGCGCCCATTGGAGCGAATTGGCGTCACCCACCGCCGGCACTTCGTCCTCCGCCAGTGGAGGATCCAGGACCCAACCGGCGGCAACCGGTTCCAGCACCCGCCACGCATGCGACGGATCGGCGCCCTTGGCCAGGGATTGGAAGCTGAAGGCCTTGCGGGAATCGAGACGGGCC
>CAIYXO010000021.1 GCA_903930165.1 uncultured Verrucomicrobiota bacterium
TAGCCCACCAGGTGGCTGCCGGCGTCTCCGAGGAAGACCGAGGCCTTGGGATAGTTGTACGGGAGATAGCCCAGAAGCGACCCGGCGACCACGAGGGCAAAAGAGGCGACGAGGTATTGGCCGTGTCGGACCGCCACGGCGGCGAAGAGACCCGCGCCGACGACCCCGAGCCCGGCGCACAGGCCGTTCATGTTGTCGCTGAGGTTGAAGGCGTTGGTGACGGCCACGATCCAGAAGACGGTCATCGCGTAGCTGAAGGCGGTGCTGGGGACGAAGAGGGTCAATCGGACGCCACCTGCGGCGACCATCAGTGCGATCAACACCTGGCCCAAAAGCTTGTGGGAAGGACGCAACTCGAACCGGTCGTCCCCTACCCCGAGCAGCAACATGCCCACAGCCCCGGCCATCATCGCCGCGAGCGGCACCACCCGTCTCCCCAGTCCGTAGGCCACCTTCTCCAGGCTCTCGGGTGCCAACTGCCCGGCAATGACCGAAAGCCATGCACCAAGGAGGACGAGCAGGATTCCCGTGAAGACCGCAAATCCTCCCGCCAAAGGGACCGGCACCGTGTGGATCTTACGGTGCCCCGGATCGTCGACGAGATTCCAACGGCGACAGGCCGCCCGCCACAACGGAAGACTCGCGGCCGAACCGGCTGCTCCGCCGACAAGGGCGAGAAGATAGATGTCCTGTGGAAAAGTCATGGAACCGGGATTCCCTTCGACTGCAGCAGTTTCCGGTAGAGGCGATCCTGTTCCTCCACCATCCGTTCCACGCTGAAGTTCTCCCTCACGAATCCACGTCCGGCCTCGCCCAGCGAACGTCGGAGGCCTGGATCGGAAGTGAGACGTGCCAGGGCCGCCGTGAGCGCGGAGAGGTCCCCCGGCGGCAGCAGGAAGCCGGTCCGGTCGGACTGGCAGACCTCGCCGGCGCCGTCGCAATCGTAGGCGACCAACGGAACGCCCGCCGCCGCGGCCTGCGGCAGCGCCCGCGGAAGCCCCTCACGGCGGGACAGGTGGACGAGCACGTCCATCAGGGCGACATGTCGGGCAACATCGGAAGGAGGCACGAGGCCGGTGAAGACGAACCTTCCCTGCAGGCCCGGTCGCTGGGCAAGGGACTCGAAACGGGGCCGCCATTCGCCGTCGCCGACGAGCAGGAAGCGGATGTTGGGGATCCGCCGGACGAGTTCCGGGGCCGCCGCGAAGAGGTCGTCATGTCCCTTCAGGGCGAAAAGGCGGGCGACCTTGCCGACAACGAAGTCCTGCGGGGAGATGCCGAACCGCGACGCAAGGGCGGGATCCCGTGTGGCCGCGAGGTAGGGATCCAGGTCGAAGCCGCTGAAGATCCGGGTGTAGTCATCGTCGCGGCCGATGCCCGCGGCGAGGTACTGGCGGCGCATGGCGTCCGCGACGACGACGAAATGGTCGGTCACACGGCCGGCGGCGCGTTCCGCCTGGGTGAAGACGGCGTTGGCGACGGCTCCCTGGAAGGCGCCGAAGCTGGGGCCGTGGATGGAATGGACCACCACGGGAATCCCCGCCTTGTGGGCGGCGAGACGGCCAAGGATTCCCGCCTTGCCCGAGTGGGTGTGCACCACGACGGGGCGCGTGCGCCGGAAATGGCGGATCAGCGAACGATATCCGAGCAGGTCGTGCCAGGGATGGATGGGGCGGACCAGATGGGGTTCCGTACGGAGGACACCTGGGAGGTCGCGGAACACGGACTCCAGCGAACCCTCCCGGCCGAGCGAAGGTCCGGAGACGAGTTCGAGATCCCATGGCGTCCTCCGGCGCAGCCCGAGGACGGTGGAGACGGTGTTCTCCTGGGCGCCGCCGACGATGAGCCTCGTGATGACATGGCTGACGCGCATGGACGCCTCAGCGGCCGGCGCGGAGCGTGGCGACCCGCTGGACCGCGTTGGTGAACTCCGCGTTGTTCTTGGGCGCGATTTCGAGGTAACGCTCCAACTGCTTCAATTCCTCCGAGGGCTGCTTCTCAAGCCGGGCGACCTCCGCGAGGCCGAACCGGATCTGGAAGGTTTCCATCTCGTCCTTCAGCAACCGGACGTAGTCGGCCTTGGCCTCGGCCAACTGGCCTTGAAGGAGTCGGGAAATGGCGCGGTTGACCCGTGCCAGGTAGTTCTCGGGCGAAACCTCCAGGATGCGGGTCAGTGTCTCGGCTGCGGCCCCATGCTTGTTGATCTGCATCAGGATGAGGGCGCGACGTGACAGCGCGGACTGGTCGCCGGGCGGCGAAACCTTCTCCCAGTCGAGGGTCGACGCGATGGCGTCGTCGGTGCGGCCCAACACCAGATAGAGGTAGGAAAGCAGGTCGTGGATGTCCGGGCTCTGCGGATTGAGCCGGCGCGACTCGAGGAAGGGAGCCTCGGCTCCCGCTGTGTCCCCGAGCGCGATGCGGACGCGTCCCTCGGCCTCGTTGAGGCGTGCCCGTTCGGGGTCGGACCAACCGCCTGCGGCCGCGTCGCGCCGCGCTGCGGCGAGGACGTTGGTCGCACTGGCCAGGTCTCCGAGGGTGACCGCGGCGGTGATGAAGCCGAAGCGGTTCAGCCGGTTGGTGGGGGACAGCTTCGAGGCCCGATCGAAGGCGATCGCGGCCCGCCGGACCAGGTCGTCCCGCTGCGCCAGGAGCGCGCCGCCGAAGATCCTGAGAAACTCGGGCTCATCGACCGGACCATGCAGGTCCAGCAATCCGGACTGGCCATCCCAGGCCTTGATCGCCTCGGGCGGGATCGGTCCCTTGGCGGTCAACGCCCCGTTCACCACCCGATTGGCCTTGGCGGCGGAATTGGAGGGATTGAGCCGGAGTGCCAGGTCGAAGGCCTGTGCGGCCTCGGAAAGGAGTCCGGCACGCTGGAAGAAGACGCCCGAGGCGTTGGCGTTCCGCGACCAGATCGTGCCCAGGACCACCGCGTTGGAAGACCCCACTTCGCGTCCGCGGACGACGGCCTCCACGGTCGGGGCCACCTCCTTCCAGAATCCCTGGATGCCCTGGAGTTCCGCCGGATCCGCCGGGGCCTCGAGGAGGGACTTCCGCATGAGTGCGCCCTGGAGGGAACCGACAGGACGGACGTCGAACGGTTCGGCGAAGAAGTTGAAGACCGGCGCGGTGAAGAACATCTGGCGGTTGGAAGCGGCCTCGATCGCCAAGGACAACCACTGGCCAGCCACATTCTCCTTCGATTCGGCCACCTTCGCGAGGGACGGCCATTCGGCGGAATGGCGTGCGACGATGAAACGGCGGAACTCCCGGGTCGGCGCCAGGCGGCCGTTGACCACCAGGAGACCCTTCTTGCCGGCAAAGGTCGCATTGCCCGCGATCAGGGTGGTTCCGAGGATCGGGTCCTCGGTGTAGACCA
>CAIYXO010000022.1 GCA_903930165.1 uncultured Verrucomicrobiota bacterium
CCGGAACCGATCTTGGTGAGCGTCGCGGAACCGGACAGCGATCCGGAGAGGGTGAGGGTGCCGGCGACGGAACCGATCGAAGAGGCCGCCGCCAGGGTGACCGGGCCGGCGATAGAGTTGTTGCCGGAAGTGTTGCGAAGCGCGCCCGTGGAGCTGACGCCGGCGCCGGTGATGGTCACCGGTTCGGCCCCGATCGCGATGCCGCCGCTGAGCGTCAGCGTGGCGCCGTTGCTGACCACCGTGCCACCCAAGGTCGAGCCGAGGGCCGAGGCGTTGGAGACCTCCAGGATTCCCGCACCCACCCGCGTCTCCCCACCGTGGGTGTTGGCGCCACTGAGGGTGAGTGTGCCCGCACCCAGCTTGGTGAAGGGACCGGATCCCGAGACCACCCCGGACCAGGTCGAGTTGAAGTTGCCGTTGTTGAAGGTGCCCCCCGAGGCTCCGAGAACCATCGCCCGAGTGGCGGTGATCCCCGCGCTGGTCAGCAGGGAACCGCCATCGAGGGTCAGCGCCCCGGCGGTGTTGCCGAGCCGATTGTCGTTCCCGATCGAAACCGTCCCTCCCTGGATGGCGAGTCCGCCGCCGAAGGTGTTCACCCCGCCGAGGGTGAGCGTCCCCGTTCCGGTCTTGGTCAGCGAACCCACTCCGCTGATGACGCCGTTCCAGGTCGAACTCAACGTGCCGGCCGCGAACGTTCCTCCGGAAGCGCCCAGCACCATGGAGCGCGCCGAGGTGATGCCGGTGGTCGTGGAAAGGCTGCCGCCGTTGAGGGTGAGCGGACCGGCGGTGTTGCCGAGTCGGGCGTCGCTGGAGACGGCGATGGTGCCGCCGTTGACCGTGATGCCTCCGGTCAGGGTGTTGTTGGCACCCAGGGTCAGGGTGCCCGTGCCTTCCTTGACCAGGCTTCCGTTGCCGGCGAGCACCGCGCTGAGCGTGGTGTTGGTGCCGCTCTGGTTGACGGTGAGGACGGTGCTGTTGGTGAGATTGAGCGTGCCGCTGGTGCCCTGCAGTTGGCCGACGGTCTGGGCACCGTTGTAGAGGACGACCGTTCCGCCGTTGACCGCCAGCGTACCGGTTCCGATCGCGCTGCCGTTGGTGGCGACCAGCGTTCCCTGGGAGACCGTGGTTCCACCGGTCCAGGCATTGGCTGCGGTCAGCACGAGACTGCCGGTCCCGGTCTTCGTCAGGGTGCCGGCGCCGCCGACAACCCCGCCCCAGGTGGAGACGAAGGTGCCGGTGTTGAACGTGCCGCCGGAGGATCCAAGGGTGAGGCCGCGCAGGGAATTGACCCCGGCCGAAGTGGTCACGGTGCCTCCGTTCAGGGTCAGGACCCCCGCCACGTCACCCAGGGCCGTGTCGGTGCCGATGGCCACGGTTCCGGCATTGATGGATAGGCCGCCGGTCCAGGTGTTGACGCCGGTCAGGGTGAGCGTGCCTGACCCCAGCTTGGTCAGCTGGCCGTTGCCGGAGATGATTCCGGACCAGATGGTGGTCCGCGTGCCGGTGTCCATCGTGCCGCCGCCACCCTGAACCGATACTCCGCGGGCGCTGTTGAAGTTGGCGCCCCAGAACAGCCGACCGCCATTGAAGGTCAGCGGACCCGCTGCATTGCCCAAGGCGGTGTCCGCGCCGACGGAAACGGTTCCCGCATTCAGGGTCAGTCCGCCGGTGAAGGTGTTGACTCCGCTGAGAGCGAGGGTTCCGGCACCCTCCTTGGTGAGCGAACCAGCTCCGCTGATCACCCCGCTCAAGGTTAGGGTCGTCGAAGACTCGCTGATGTCGAAGATCCCGCCGCCCGCTCCGAGGGAGAAGAGACGCGAGGTAGAATCGTTCACGCCGGAGAAGCGGAAGCGTCCGCCGCTGTTGATCGTGGTGGTCAACGCACCGCCACCCAGGCCGCTCGCCGTGTTGGCGTTGGCGACGTCGTAGGCCGTGTAGTTGCCGCCCGATATCGTGACGCCTCCGGTGAAGGTGTTGAGGCCCGTCGCGATGAAATTGCCGGTGACGTTGAGCGAACCCGCACCGGAAATGACACCACCGATGGTGGTGCTGCCAGCGCCGGCGATGTTGAGTGCGGACCCGATCGACACCGGTCCGGTCAGGTTCAGGTTCCCCACCGCCGCGTTCAGCGTCGCCCCTCCGGCGGTCAGGCCCATTCCCAAGGTCTGCGTCTCCGCGGAGTTGTTCTGCAGCGTTCCGGTCAGCGTGAGCGAGTTGCCCGAGACGTTGAAGGCGCCGGCGCCCGCATCGAACGTGATCCCGCTGACGGAAAGCCCTACGGCATCGTTCTGGTTCGTGGTCTGGAGCGAACCCGTGAACAGCAGAGAGTCGCCGGCGACGGGGAAAAGATCCCAATTCCCGGAGGTGCTCCAGAGAGCATCAACACCCAGGCCCTGCCATGTGGACGTCGCGGCGTTCAGCGGAAGAAACCCGCTGACGACCAGAGCTATTCCATTGATGGCGTTCCATTTGCCTCTAAAAGGCATTCCCTGACATCTCCCCACACTGCGCAACGGCGTCGCTACCCCTTGTGCCGGCATCCCTCCCATGCGCGGCTTATTCCGAAGCGAAGTCGGTAATCCCTACAGCAACAACTGGAGTTACGCAAGGGATCCGGTGGGAATCCACTAGGGTGTATACCTGATAGGTCGGGGATCCAACGCCGTTGTCCACGTGCGAGGACAAAGCCGTGCAGCGGGCCGTTCGGCCCTTTCCGGGGAAGGGACGCCGGGTCAACCGGTCCAGCGACCGATTCCCAGAATCATCTGCAGCAGCGATCGGCTGCGGGGAGTGAGGCGGGTCCGCTGGTATTGATCGCCCAGCTTTCGAAGCACCTCGGAGCGGGTGGGGTACGGATGGATCGTCGCGGCAATGGCGGCCAAGCCCAAGCCGGTGCGAAGGGCCGTCCGGATGACGAGGACCGTTACCAATACGGCCGCATGGAACGGCGACTCCATGTCGGTGCGGGTGCGGGTTCAGGTCGCCGTCTGGGCCAGGGATCCCACGTCAGATTAGAGGACCTTCCCGGGCATCATGCCGAATGCGTCGCTGAAATGGCCGAAGGGAAAGGCCGGGTGAAGGCCCGTCAGTCCAACGTTGTGCCATCCCTGGTCGGCCACCGCACGATCGATGGCCGAGTAGCGTGGGAATGCCGCGAGTCGCCGTTCTACGTCGTCGCGGGTGGCGTGGCATCCGACCTGGAAGTCGGCGGTGGCACCCAGGGTGGAGCCGAACGAGACGGAGATTGAGCTCCGGACCACTCCGAAAGCCTAGATGGCGCCTGCCGCAAGGAAAACGCCGGTTCCCTGGACGGGAACCGGCGTCTGAGAAACAGGCGACCTGCCGACCGTTCACCAACGGACCGACTCGAGATACTTCAGGGTCTGGGGGATGTGTTCCACGCTCCAGGCGGATTCGTCCTCGATGAAGTAGTGCTTCACGCCAGACTTCTTGGCGGCCTTGAGGATCTTCGGCCAGTCCATCTGGCCGGTGCCGAGGACGACGTCGTTGTTGGGATCGGTTCCACCGTTGTGGAATCCGATGGCGACACCCTTCTTCAGGTCCTTGAGATGGACCAGCTCCCAACGGCCGGGGTACTTGGCCAACCAGGCCGCGGGATCCTCCCCGGGGAAGAACACCCAGAGGATGTCCATCTCGAAGGTCACGTAGCGCGGGTCGGTCTCCTGGATGAGGATGTCCATGGGGGTCCGGCCCTGGGCGTCCTTGTGCTTAAACTCGTAGCCATGGCAGTGGTAGAAGGCCTTGATGCCATGGGCGGCGAGCACCTTGCCCGCGGCGTTGAAGGTCTTGGCCGCCTCGTGTGCGACCTCGGGCGTGAACTCGCCGGAGCCCTTGATCCACGCCGTTCCGGCGTACTTCAGGCCGAGTTCCTTGGCGTCCTTC
Source organism: uncultured Verrucomicrobiota bacterium (assembly GCA_903930165.1). GTDB lineage: Bacteria > Verrucomicrobiota > Verrucomicrobiia > Limisphaerales > UBA9464 > SXXZ01. Next base: position 3,904 of record CAIYXO010000022.1, read on the forward strand.
GCGAGGCCTTCCGGATCCTTGCTGAAACGGTCCCATCCGAAGTGGGCGGCGACCGGCTTCAACCCCGCGTCGGCCATCATGCGGACGAACGCGTCGTTCTTCATGTTGTAGGTGCCGGCCAGCTCCACCTCGTGGATGCCGAAGTCCTGCACCGTCTTCACCGAGGTCGGCACGTTGCGGGTGAACTGCGCCCGCAGGCTGTAGAGCTGGAGACCGACCGGTCCCTTGAAGTGGGAGCCGGTGCCCACGGAGGGCGGAGGAGTCGAACAGCCCGCGAGGACGATCGACGTCACGAGGGCAACGAGGAGACGGGGACGGAGCTTCATGGTGGAGACCGCATTCAATCGCGGAATCCACCCGTTAGGCAAACGAAGTGTTTTCGACCGTCCCCTTCCCCGCGGGACTCAGCTCATGCGCATTGGCATGATCACGTAGAGGAACGGCTCGTTCGTCTTGACCACGCCCGGGCTCAGCTCGTCGATGAGTTCGAAGAACACCTCGTCGTTGTCCAGCGCCTTGAGCGGGTCCATGAGGTACCCGGGATTGAAGGCGATGGCGAAGTCCTTGCCCTGGTACTTGATGGCGACGGTCTGTCTCGCCTCGCCGACCTCGGGGGCGTTGGCGGTGATGGCGAGCTGGTTCCTGCTGAAGGTGAGCTTCACCGAGTTCTGCTTGTCGGTGGTCATGATCTCCGCGAGGCGGAGGGCCTTGAAGAACTCCTCGCGGTTCAGCGGGATCCGCTCCTGCGGCGAGGCCGGGATGACCTGCCGGTAGTTCGGGTAGTTGCCGTCTACGAGCTTGGTGATCAGCACCGCGGAGAACGCGCCTTCACCGGCAGCTTGGACTCCGAAGCTGGCCTGGTTCTCGGTGAACTTGATGTCCACCGCGCTGCCGGGATGCAGGAGGCGGGTCAGCTCGTTGATCGCCTTCGTCGGAACGATGAAGTCCGCCTGGTTCTCGGAGCCGACCTCGGCCTCTTCCTCGCACAGCGCAAGGCGGCGACCGTCGGTGGCGACGAGGATGAGCTTGTTTTCCTTGAGGCTGAAAAGAATGCCGTTGAGGACGTAACGGCTCTCGTCGGTGGAGACGGCGAAGGACGTCTTCCGGAGCATCGCCTTGAGCTTCTCCTGCTGGACCGAGATCGAGCGGTTCTTGGCGAAGACGGGAAGGGGCGGGAACTCCTCGGCGGCAAGGCCGTTGACCTTGAAGTAGGCGCTGCCGGCCTTGATGGTCGCCACGGCCTTCTCGTCGATTTCGATCGCGAGTTCGTTCGCGGTCAGCTCACGGGCTATGTCGACGAACTTCTTCACCGGCAGGGTCGCCCGGCCGGGCTCCTCGACGGTCGCGGCGACGGAACAGGTGATCGTCACGTCGAGATCCGTGGCCGTCAGTTCAAGGCGGCCGTCGCCGGCAGCCAGGAGGACGTTCGAGAGGATCGGCAGGGTGGTGCGTGCCCCGACGACGTTCTGGACGGCCTGAAGCCCGAGGAGCAGCTGCTCCTTGGCGATCGTGAGTTTCATTGCCCTGACTATTGTAAGAGAGATTTGAAAGAGGAAGTCCTTAGTAAGGGGTGTGGACAATAGGTACAAGCTCACCGGAGCCAATGAATCCGGGGGTCCCATGCAGGTCGCCCCTGTGAGGAATTCGGTGCAGAAGCCCGGGCACTTCGACGATCGGGGGTTGTTGGCGGGTTATCGGACACCAAATTCCCGGTTGTTGGCAGAACCCTGCGAAGAAGTCCCGTCGTCGCGACCTTGCCCGACCTCGGGACTCGGATAGGCTGCCGGCCCATGCAGATCCGTGGCCGTCTTTTCGTCTTCTTCCTCCAGGGCTGCCTCGTGTCCTCCGCCGTCGGCCACGGCCAGACGCCGGGCGAACGGGCCGACCGTTTCCTGGAGATGGTCAATCTCGGCTACCAGGCCCTGTATCGGGCCAACAGCGAGGCCCAATGGCTCGCGGCGACCGACGTCCGCCCGGAGCACGACCGCAAGGCCGAGGCCGCGGGCAAGGCGGTGGCCTCGTTCAACGGCAATCCGGCCTTCATCCAGGAAGCCAAGGACCTGCTCAAGGCCCAGGATTCACTGACCGACTTGCAGGTGCGGCAGCTCAAGAAGGTGCTCCTCAACGCTGCCGAAGGGCCGATGACCGCTCCCAAACTCGTTGCCGATCGCGTCGCCGCCGAGACGGCCCAGGCTTCAGCGATGAACGGCTTCCGCTTCCACTTGGGGGGCAGCAACGTCATCGCTAACGATATCGACCGTATCCTTCGGGAATCGCGGGACCTCGGTGCGAGGAAGGCGGCGTGGGAGTCGTCGAAAGAGATCGGCCGTCCGTTGAAGCCGGGTCTGATCCGGCTGAGGGATTTGCGCAACGGATGCGCGCGGGAGTTGGGCCATGAGGACTACCTGGCGTTGCAGGTGGCCCGGTATGGGATGGGAGCCGAGGAGATGGTGCGCTTGAACGAGGATTTCCTGCGGGAACTGACCCCCCTGTATCGCCAGCTGCACACCTGGACGAAGCACCAGTTGGCCAAGCGGTATGGCCAGCCGGTGCCGAAGAGGATTCCGGCACACTGGATCAACAACCGGTGGGGCCAGGAGTGGGGCCAACTGGTCGACTCGGTGGACCTGGATGGGCTGTTCGTGGGCAAGGATGCGGCTTGGGTGACCAAGGCGGCCGAGGACTTCTACGTGGGCATGGGATTTCCCCGTCTTCCGCAGACGTTCTGGACCCGGTCGGACCTTTTTCCAACCAAACCGGGAGAGGATCGTCGCAAGAACGCCCACGCTTCCTGCTGGCATCTGGATCTGGAGAACGACATCCGGTCGTTGATGAGCGTGGAGCCGAACGCCTGGTGGTGGACGACGGCACACCACGAGTTGGGACATGGGTATTACTTCATGGCCTACACCCGTCCGGAGGTGCCGCCGTTGCTGCGTGACGGCGCGAACCCCGCGTTCCACGAGGGCATCGGGGAGTTGATCGGGATGGCTTCGGTGCAGACGCCCTACCTGAAGCATCAGGGCCTGATGCCTGCGGACCAAAAGGTCGACGAGATCGGTTCCCAGCTCGATTTCGCTCTGGTGCACGCCATTCCGTTTCTCTTCTGGAGCAGCGGCACCATGTTGCATTGGGAAGCCGACGTGTACCGCGCCGGCCTTCCGCCGGAGCAGTGGAACCGGCGTTGGTGGGAGCACGTGGAGAAGTTCCAGGGGATCGAGGCGCCCGGTGGTTCCGGAAGCCGCGGCGAGGAATGGTGCGACGCCGCCACCAAGACCCACATCAACGACAACCCCTGCTACTACTACAGCTATGCGGTGGCGTTCGTCCTGAAGTTCCAGCTGCACGACCACATCGCCCGGAAGATCCTCCATCAACCGCCGCAGGCCTGCGACTACGCGGGCAACAAGGAGGTGGGAGCCTTCCTGCAGAAGATCCTGGCCCCCGGTGCGACCCGCGACTGGCGCGCAATCCTGCGTGAGGCGACCGGGGAAGATCTCAGCACGCGGGCCCTGAAGGAGTACTTCAAGCCGTTGATGGCTTGGCTGGAGAAGGAGAACGCAGGACGCGAAATCGGCTGGGACTGAGCCGGAGCGATGCCATTGGGATTGGCACGGAAAACCGCAAAGCCGCGAGGGAACCGGGAGGAAACCGCGGGTTCACCGTGGCTGAACCGGACACCTGATGGTGATGCTCTCCGCGGATCCCGATTCCGGCGCCGCGTTGGCGTCTTGGAGCCATTTGCGTGAGGTCGGTTGTCGCTCCAGTGGAATCGTTCCGGCTGAGGGGAACCCGAAGCCTGGCACCCGACGTCCATCACGGGCCATTTGCGTCAGGACGTTCTTCGGACGAAAGGTGGTGCGATGAAGAAGCTGAGCGCCGCCGCTCTGGAAGAGGGCCTGAAGGAGATTCCGACCTGGTCACGGAAGGGAGAAGTCCTCGAGAAGACCTTCGAGTTCCCCGATTTCGGAATCGCCATCGCTTTCGTGACCAAGGTCGCGTGGGCCGCGGAGAAGGTGAACCATCACCCGGACATCGACATCCGGTGGAACAAGGTGCGGCTTTGCCTGACGACCCACGACGCCGGCGGATTGACCGACCTCGACCTGGGCTTGGCGGCCAAATGCGACACCCTTGCCGGACAGGTCGTCCGGGTACGGAAGCCGTCGGCCGTCTGAAACGAACGTTCGCCTGAGGCGTTCCGGCGGGGGCCTTCGCCGTTTTCCCGACCGGCCGCCGTGGGACGAGCGGAACCCCGTTCGGAGGCCCTCCTACTTGGAGAGGAAGAATCCCCGCTGCTTCTCGCTGATCGGGTAGCCGACCCGTTCCATGGCGAGCATCATGTCCTCCCAGACCTTCCGCTTCTCGGTGATGGCCTGGTTCCGCAAGAGGTAGGCCGGATGGTAGGTGGGCATCACCGGGATTCCCCGGTAGTCCTGCCAGGTTCCCCGGAGCTTGGTGATCCCCAGGGCGTTCTTCCCGAGCAGACCTTCCATGGCTGTGGCGCCGAGGGCGACCATCGCCTGCGGTTGGATGATCTCGATCTGCTTCTCGAGCCAGGGGATGCAGGTGGCCATCTCGTCGGGCCTCGGCTTGCGGTTTCCTGCGGTCTGTCCGGGGGTGTCGGGACGGCACTTGAGGATGTTCGCGATGAACACCGTGTCCCGGGAAAGACCCATCGCGGTGATGATCTTGGTCAGCAGTTCGCCCGCCTTGCCGACGAACGGTTCCCCCTGGAGGTCTTCATCCGCCCCCGGTGCCTCACCCACGAACAGGAGCCGAGCGTCGACGTCGCCGACGCCGAAGACGACGGTGGTCCTGGAGGCGACGAGGTTCGGACAGCGGACGCAGGCGAGAACCTGTGTCCGCAACTCCTCGAGTGCGGCCTGCTTGGCCTCCCGCGGCAGCTGCGGAGGCAAAGGCAGCGGTGGCTTGGAAGGAGCGGGGTTGGAGGGCATGGGCGCGGCGGCTTTGGACCAGCGGGAGCGGGCTGCTGCGGAAGGCACCGTGGAAGGCTTTGCAGCCGATGCCGATGGGAATCCGACGGGATCGGCGTAGGCCGGGACGACACGGCTGGGCGTCGCCGGAACCTTCGGCCCATCGGGAACGGCAACCTGACCACGCGACTCCTGGGGCTGCGTAGGCCGGACAACCGGTTTGGCAGACAACGCGGCGAGGGTCTCGGACCGGACCGGCACGTGCTCGACACCTTGGGCCTTCAGCACTTCCAGGTGCCGGATCGTGGCGTCGAGCAGTTGGCGGTAGGCGTCGGACATCCGGGTGACGGAAGACTTTCCCTTCGCGGGCCCGTTGCCAAGACCGCAACGGTTCCGCGACCGGTGGCTGGACGAAATCGCACGGTGGTCCACGATGGTCCCGCCATGGCGTACGCGACCACCCGGAAGACCAAGATCATCGCCACCCTCGGCCCGGCCACCGAATCGCCCGAGATGCTGGGACGCCTGCTCAAGGCGGGGGTGAATGTTTTCCGGCTGAACATGAGCCATGCGAAACACGACTGGGTCCGTCGCGTCGTCCGCGACATCCGGCACATCGCGGAGTCCGAGGGCATCGCCGCCGGCATCCTCCTCGACACCCAGGGTCCCTCGATCCGCACCGGGGACGTCGACGGGAAGATCCCCCTCGCCGTGGGCGACACGTTCTATTTCACGGTGAAGGGCGATTCCGTTCCCGGCGCCAAATGGACCAGCGTCGGCTACGACCAGTTCGCGGACGACGTGAACACCGGTGACACGCTCATCGTGGACAACGGCGAGCTGAAGATGCGCATCCGGGCGAAGACCTCGACGCGTGTGGAGTGCGAGGTCCTCACCGAGGGCAGCATCGGAAGCCGCCGCCACATCAACCTGCCCGGCGTCCATGTCTCCCTGCCGGCGTTGACGGAGAAGGACCGCGCCGACGTCCGACTCGGCTTGGAGGTCGGCGTGGACTACGTGGCCCTGAGCTTCGTCCGCGAGGCGGCGGACATCGAACTCCTGCGCGACTTCATCCGCTCGCTCAACAGCGTCCACCAGCCGCAGATCGTCGCGAAGATCGAACACCAGTTCGCGGTGAACCACTTCGACGCCATCGCGCGGGCGGCGGACGTCATCATGGTCGCCCGGGGCGATCTCGGGATCGAGTGCCCGTACGAGGAGCTGCCGATCATCCAGCGGCGCATCGTGAAGCAATGCCAGCGGATCGGGCGTCCCGTGATCGTCGCGACGCACATGCTCGAGAGCATGATCGAGAACCCGCTGCCGACGCGTGCGGAGATCACCGACGTCGCCAACGCGGTCTTCGAGCA
>CAIYXO010000023.1 GCA_903930165.1 uncultured Verrucomicrobiota bacterium
GCTTCTCGAAGCCGTAGCGTCGCACCGCCTGGGTCAACTCGGCCAACAGCGGACCGAGGTCAGGCTCGGCCGTCCCGACCGCGACTTCTGCAGCCGGAGCCGATGCCGCCTCCGGGGTGATGCCGGCATTCTTGTCAGAACAGCCAACGGCCAGGAAAACGGTCAACAGCCATGGGCGGACGGCACGGGGGAGCATGGGCTGACTCTCCGCGATCGGACGCCGGTGGCAAGGCGGTACCCTCGCACCCTTGCCGGTCGCCCGTTGGGGATCGTCCGACGGGAACCGCGAACCCACACGAAGCCCGAGGAGGCTCGATCATCCCTTGAGGTGCGCGCCGGTCGGGTTGTCCTCCGTTCAACGGCGACCACGCCACCGGTAGGCCGCGAGGCAGGCCATCGCGGCCGCGGCGAAAGACGGCATCGCGGGGATCTCGGGCACGGCGACGGGGTTGAAATCCAGCGACCAGCCCACCAGCCGCGTGTCCGCGCCGTCGAGCAGGTCCACCAGGTACAAGGTCCATCGGGTGTTGGGATCGGTACCGACGAAGTTCGAGAGCAGGGCCGTCCGCGCGGAGCTGCCGAGGACCGTCTCCGGATCCTCCTCGCGCCCCGAGGGCGCCCAGCGTCCAGTCAACCCGGCGACCGGGATCGCGGCGTTGCCGTTCAGGGTGATCCGGTAGCTGTGGATGTCGCCCAAAGGAGCGTCGTCGGCGAAGGTGACCGCCATCCCGCTGTCCCCGTAGCCCGAGGCCATCGAGTCGCCGCGGCCGACCCGGTTGAGAAGGACGGAGTACGGCGCGGCGGGATCGTCGCTGGAAAGGATCACGTACAGGTCTCCGTTCGCGCCGAGCGGATCGCCGGCCAAGGTCAGGCCGACCTCCACCCGTTCGATGGTTCCGACCACTCCGGAGACGTCGAGGATCGAGACGAGCCCCCCTTCCAGGGTCCCGGGTATCCGCTGGTCCAACGTGCCGGAATCGAACAGTACCGCGGAGACCGGCAGGACGGGGAAGAGTCCCATGGCCAGGAGTCGGAACGCGACCTTCATCGGGGAGAGAGCCGGTAGAACCGGGTTGGAGTGGTCGGCGAGTTGGTGTCGGTGAAGGAGATCTGGCCCGCGGCGCTGGCCCTGAGTTCGGCAATTTGGGTCCACATCACCGGAGGGGTCATGTCGAGCGTGGCTTGGAGACGGTACCGGCGGTTGGGAATGCCGGCGAATCGGAGCTGGAGGTTGCCCACGGGATCCATCCGGGGCGGCAACTGGTTCCGTGGCGGCTCCGGGTCCGGAGGCGGTTCCGTGCGGACCGCCACCACCCACTCGGCCTCGTCCGCATCGCCGAAGCTGTCCGCGAGCAGGAAGCGGAACCGGTCCGTCGTGACGCCGCCCTCCGGCGGGAAATAGGTGATCCAGTCCCCGTCCAACTCCACGCGCCCCCCGGACTCGCTCACCGGCGTGACCGAGACGACACGCATCCGGTCTCCGTCGGGATCCGCCGCAGCGTTTGCCGCGGAGGAGGAGGCGATGCGCAGTGCCGAGCCGGCGGATCGGGTGGACGCCTGGTTGGTGGCCGTCGGTTTCCCGTTCGGAAGCTCCGCGACGAAGCCCGGGAAGAGTCGTATTCCGTCCGCCTCGGCGACGAGCCCGAGCGAGGCCACCGTGAATTCCAGTCGCACGGGACCGTCCCCGGACACGCCGCCAGGCGCCGCCTGGGCGGACGCCAATCGGGGTGGCTCGGCGGCCCATGCCTGTGCTCCCCCTGCCAGCAGGGCGACAAAGGTCAGCAGCGACCGGCATCCGAAACGGAGTCGGCCGGACACCAGGCATAGGATTGGGGATCCCACTTTCATCGGGTCCGGGCCAAGGACGTCATCTCATCGGGCTTCTCGCCCGGGGACCACTTCTTCGATTCGACGACCTTCCCTTCCTCCAGGCGGCACCAGGACTTGAGCGAGCCGTCGGGATGCCACTGCCGGGCCTCGCCCGCGGGCACGCCGTCGAGGAACCAGGCCTCTTCCGTCGGCCTTCCCTCGCCATCCCAGCGCATGAAACGCCCGTGGAGCCTGCCGCCGCGGATCCCGGCCTCGGACTCGCGGCTTCCGTCGGACCGCCACTTCGTCCGGACACCCTCGGAACGCCCCGCCACGAACGACTCGCGGACCTGGATCGAGCCGTTCGTGTGCCATCCCTCGGACAGGCCGTGGAGACGACCGCCGACAACCATGGAGGCGCTCCGCGACGAACCGTCCGGATCCCGGGACACCACCCTGCCGTTGAAGGGCCGTCCGTCCTGCCGTCTCAGGAGGATGCCCTCGCGCAGTTCGAGATCCTGCATCCGCGCCTCCTCGACCGGTCGCTGTACCCGCAGCCATGCCATCGCGCCGAAAAGGATGCCGAGGGCCGCGAGCGCCTGAGGCATCCACCGCGGAAATCTGTTCCAAGGGATCGCTTTCACGGTGTCATCGGGTCAACGGGCCACCACTCGGAAGAACGCGGAAGCCTTGGAACCGTCCGTCGGCGCCGGGATCCGGATCCTTTCGATCCGGGTGTCGGAACAGCGGAACTGCCCGGAGGCCGCCGCCTCGCCGACGCGGAACGGCGTGCCCGTCCAGGTCGCGAAGTCGGAGGAGGACTGAACCTCGTACACCCGCCCGGAGACGGCCAGGAACTCGGCCACGGACGCGTCGGGTTCGACACGGAGCAAACGGAGCGCAAGCCCGTCGGCGGGATCGAACGCGTAGGTCCCGGCCAGGTACTCGTCGAGGTTGCTCATGCCGTCGCCGTCGGCATCGCCGGCCCCGTCCACGGCACCGAGGTCGGAGCCGAGTCCCGCCTGACCGGCGAGGATCCGTTCCCAGGCGTCC
>CAIYXO010000024.1 GCA_903930165.1 uncultured Verrucomicrobiota bacterium
GCTCATTGTCCCCAACACGTTACCAGAGCGACCGCGGCGGCGCGTTTCCCGTTGGCCGCACGTGCACACACGGTAGGTCACCCCGCGGCGGTCGCCTCGAACGATTGGGTACCGAATGCACCATGGCAGGGTACGCTGCCCTTGTCTGGTTCTGGTGCTTCGCGTCCGAGGTCGCCGTCGACGAGCAGATGTTATCAACGGCGGCGGCATCCGCCGTGGGCTGGTGAGTGGGGGCGCACCGCAATGGGTCAGCTCAAGCTGCCTGGACGGCCGGTTCAGCCCGTGAGCTCGGGCACCGTGCCAGAGGGATCCGGTGGCGCCGGGTCCCGCGTCCGGCTCGTCCCCATCTTGCTCCTCGGAGCGATCCTGACCTCGCTGAACGCCCTCTGGATGAGCTACATGGAGATCATGTGGAACCAGGGCGGGGCATCGCTTCTGGCTCTGTCGTACAACGCGGTCTTCACACTGGTAGTGCTCCTCGCGGCCAATCGGGTCGTCGGCCACGTTGGCATTCGACCGCTGGCACAGTCCGAGATGCTCCTCCTGTTCGTCATGCTCAGTGTCGGAACGGGCATTGCCGCATCCACTCAACTGCTCGTCGCCCTCCTGGCGTATCCCGTCCACTTTGCCCATCTGGATCCGGCGTACGCGGACACCCTCCTTCCGCGCCTTCCGCGCGGACTCATGGTCCTGGAGGCTCGGGCGGCCCATGACTACTACCTCGGCAGCGCGGTGCTCGGGACGTGGCCCTCCATCAGGCCGTGGGTGTTGCCGTTCGTTGGCTGGGGGACGTTCGTGGTGGCCCTGGTGTGTACCGGCCACTGTCTCTCATCGCTGGTCTACAACCAGTGGCGGCATCAGGAGCGTCTCCCGTTCCCGATCATCCAAATACCCCTGATGATCACCGACCCTGCGGCCAGGGCCTTCCGGTCGCGGCTGTTCTGGGTCGCGTTCGGGCTGGCCGGCGGGGTGAACGTCCTGAACGCTTTGGCGATGGTCTACCCCGCGGTTCCGGCCCTGGCGGTGAAGCGGCAGTACCTTGAGTTGGCCGGCCTTCCTCGTCCCTGGTCCGCGATCAGCCCGCTCCTGTTCTCGTTCAACCCGCTTCTCATCGGCCTCGAGTTCTTCCTCCCCCTCGATATGCTCTTCTCGGTGTTCTTCTTCTATTGGGCGGGCCGGATGCAGGGCGTGTGGGTGGCCTACACCGGCGCGGAGACCACGTGGGCGGTAGATTCGATGGTGGCCCCCTACGTGCGCGAGCAGGCCACGGGTTTGCTTTTGGCGCTCATCCTGTACGCGTTCTGGGTCGCGCGAGGTCGCTGGCGCGAGGCCTATGCGCGTTACCCGATGCCGCAGAGCGTCCGCCGGAGCGCAGCCGGCGCAGCGGCCGGCGCCGGCGTGATGCTGGGGATTCTGGTGCTGGCCGGCATGGCCGCGCCGATCGCGGCGCTCTTCATCGCCGTCTACCTTCTGATCGCTCTCTCGGCGGCGCGCATTCGGGCGCACTATGGGCCCCCAAGCGTTGGTCTGATGCTGGGCGCCCCGGGACCGGTCCTATATGCCGCCTTGGGCAAGGACGTGTTGGGGACCCAGGGGCTCAGTTCGCTTGCCGTGACCCACTGGCTGGGACGCGAGTTCAGCGGCAGCCCGGTGCCGCCCACCCTGGAGGCCTTTGCCCTGATGGAGGGGCGGCGGGGCCCGGGGCTGGCGCCGTTCCTGATCCTCGCTGCCGCCGCGGCCTTCGCGACATCGTTTGGCATCGCGGTGGTGACCGGGTACACGTATGGCCACGGCACGGCGCTCGTAGGTGGTACCCAAGCCTACTTCGGCCATGAAGCCTACATGCTGTTTGCCAAGCGGTTGGCCGATCCCATGGGGGCCCCAAAGGCCGATTCGCTGATCGCCACGGCGGCCGGCGCCTGCGTCACTCTCGGCATGCAGGGCATGCGGAGCCGGTTCATCGGCTTCCCGCTGCATCCGGTCGGATACGCAGTCGCGAGCAGCTACATCGCGACCTACGTCTGGTCCACCGCGATCGTCGTGTGGGCCTTCAAATGGATGCCGCTGCGGTATGCGAGCCTCAAGGGCTACTATCAGGCCGCTCCGTTCTTTCTTGGACTCCTATTGGGTGAGTTCGTGGTCGGCAGCCTGATCAGCCTCATCGGCGTCGTGATCGGACGACCCGTCTACGTATTCTGGCCATACTAGAGCTGAAGCCGAACCGATCGCCGGTCGCTGTGACAGGGCCCGCCTGGAGCCTCCTCAACGGTTACGATGAACGATTGGACACCTAACCAACCATGACACTACTCGCCATGCTTGCCGTGATCCTGTGCCTGCCGGCGTTGTGCATCCATGCAGCCGCCTCGCCCGGTGACGCCCTTCCGAAGATCCCGCGGATCCTCTTCGGCGTGAACCAGTACAACGTAGGGCCGCCGGAGCTGCTGGCGCGCTACTGGCCGCTGACCGACGACGATGCGGGA
>CAIYXO010000025.1 GCA_903930165.1 uncultured Verrucomicrobiota bacterium
CCCGCCGGGCGGACTTGCGGACAGGGCGCCACGGGCGGACGATCGCGCCGTCACCGATGCCCGAAGGCCAGATCCAGTCCCCCCGCCCGCCGCCCCCCAAACGACTGGGCCTCTATGGAGGCTCGTTCGATCCGGTTCATCTCGGTCATCTCCTGGTGGCCACCGCGGCGATGGAGGAACTGCGGTTGGACCGGCTCGTCTTCATCCCGGCCGGACGCTCTCCTTTCAAGCCGGGACTGGAACCGGCTCCACCCGAACGGCGCGCCGCCCTCCTGCGCCAGGCATTGGCCGGTCGCCCGCGGATGGAGGTCGACACGCTCGAGATCGACCGCGGCGGTGTCAGCTACAGCATCGACACGGTGCGCGAGTTCCGACGGAGACATCCACAGGCGGAACTCTTCTGGCTCATCGGCGCCGACCACGTGGCCAAGCTCGACGAATGGCGCGAGGCGGCGGCGCTGGCGGAGGCGGTCACGTTCCTGGTGATCCCCCGCCCCGGCGAACCCGCCGTCGAACGGGACGGCCCCTGGCGCCTCGTGCAACTTCGCGGATGGCCGCTCAAGGTCTCCTCCTCCGAGATCCGCGACCGCGTGCGGAACGGACTTCCCGTCGACCACCTCGTGCCTCCGGGAATCTCCGAGGCGATCCAATCGCACGGCCTCTACAGCGCCGCGCACGGGCAATCCGGCTGAACCCGCGGGCTCCGGGAAAACGGGGTCTGCAGGCGAACCCTTGAGGATCCAATCGGAGCGACAACCGACCTCACGGAAATGCGCCAAGACGAAGCGCGGCGATGGAACTGCTCACAGAAGGAGGCTCGTTTCCGGGCCCAGAATCCGGCGGACCGCTCAAAGCCGGAGCGATGGAGTTGGGAGTGGCACGCAAAACCGCAAAGCCGCAAGCGATCCGGGAAGAAACCGCTGGTTCACCGTGGCAGAACCGGACACCCGACCGTGATCCTCTCCGCTGGTCCCAATCCCGGCGCCGCTTTGGCGTCTTGGCGCCATTTGCGTGAGGTCGTTCCTCGCCCCTGCCGAATCGCTCCGGCTTCGCGGATTTGCGTGAAGCTCGTCTCCGCTCCCGTCGGGCGTTTCCGGCTCAGCGCGATGCGGAATCCGACAGGGCATTGATCGCGTTCGCGGCGTAGCCGGCCCCGAAGCCGTTGTCGATGTTCACCACGGTCAGGCCGCTGGCACACGAGTTCAGCATTCCCAAAAGGGCCGTCAGGCCGCCCATGTGCGAACCGTAGCCGACGCTGGTCGGCACACCGATGATGGGACGTCCCACCAATCCACCGACGACGCTGGGCAAAGCGGCCTCCATCCCAGCCACCACGATCACCACGCGGGCCGCCTGGATCTCGGGCAGCCTGGCGAAGAGGCGGTGGATCCCGGCGACACCCACGTCGTAGATGCGCCGGACCGTGTTGCCCATGAACTCGGCGGTGATCGCGGCCTCCTCCGCCACCGGCAGGTCGCTGGTGCCGGCGGCGACCACCGCGATCTCCCCGGGCCGTGCCGTCAGCGGCGACGTCTCGAGCGTGAGACAGCGCGCCGACTCGTGGTGGATCCCCGTGGGGAAGCGCCCGAGGAAACACTTCGCATGCTCTGCCCCAACCCGCGTGACCAGGACCCGGCCGTCGACGCCCACCACTTTCTCCGCGATGGCGACCACCTGCCCAGGTGTCTTTCCAGCGCCGTAGATCACCTCGGGAAAACCCTTCCGAAGGGTCCGGTGGAGGTCCACCGCGGCAAATCCGAGTTCCGAGACGGGTGCGGATTGGAAGGCCCTCAGCACCGAATCGCGGTCGGTCTCGCCACGCTGGAAACGATCGAGAAGTTCGGCGGCTTGGACGGGTGTCATGGGTCGGAAATTGCGGCGACGGAGCTTCATCCGGGTACGCGGTCCGGGCAACCGCCAAACCCGCGGGCGAATCCGCCGGACCGCTTGGGGTCCCGACATCTCCGGAAATTCTTTCGCCCGGAATCCGATGCTGGGGCA
>CAIYXO010000026.1 GCA_903930165.1 uncultured Verrucomicrobiota bacterium
CCAGGTGGGGCACCACGTGCAGGACGGGAACGTTTCCGACATTCAGGCCATGCCCTGCGTTGACCCGGAGGCCGAGGCCGTGCGCCAGCTTGGAGGCCGCCACCAGGCGCTCGATCTCGACGATGCGTTCCCGCTTGGAATGGAAGGCATGGGCGTAGGGACCCGTGTGCAGTTCGATGAACTGGGCGCCGATCCGGGCCGAGGCCTCGATCTGCGCGGCGTCGGGACCGATGAAGAGGCTGACCTCGATGCCCGCGTCGTTCAGACGCCGACGGCACTCGCCCAGCGAGGCCTCCGCCGCCACCACGTCCAAGCCGCCTTCCGTCGTGATCTCCTCGCGCCTCTCCGGCACCAGGCAAACGATGTCCGGCTTCACCCGGACCGCGATGTCGATGATCTCGGGGACGTTGGCGATCTCGAGGTTGAACCGCGTCGTGACCACGCGGCGCAACGCCACGATGTCGTCGTCGAGGATGTGCCTGCGGTCCTCCCGCAGGTGTGCCGTGATGCCATGCGCGCCGGTCTCGAGGCAGATGCGGGCCGCCTCGACCGGACAGGGCTCGCCGCCGGGGAGACCCCGATAGCGCGCCTGCCTGAGGGTGGCGACATGGTCGATGTTGACTCCGAGCTTGAGCATGGTTTCAGCGGGACTTCTGCGTTGCCGCACCGGTACGCACCGGACGGGCCGTGGGCGGATCCAGCCAGCGGGTCAGCAGGACCAGCTCGAAAGAGGTGAGACCGATGGTCGTCTTGCGTTGGAGTTCGAAGACCCCGGGAGACTTCTGCGAAACGATGGTCACGGCGTTCTCGAGATAGGGCGTCGATTCCTCGAGGAAACGGCGGCCGGGACCCTCCGCCGGCGGCGGGCGGAGGCCGGCCGAGATGTCCTTCACCTGGAGACCCGCCGACCAGTGGGGGAGGTTCTCGGAGGTCATCTCCCAGTCGTAGTAGAGCACGCCGGGCTTGAGCAGCTCCGCCCGCAGTTCCTGCGGCAGCGGCCCCTTCGAGCGGTTGAGGCCCACGAAGCTGAGCCCGACGAAGCCGGGCTGCCCATTGGTCGGCCCCGCGAGCGTCGGCGTGGCGACCGGCGCGCTGGAGAGCGCGAGGATCTGCCGGGACGGGTCGTACATCACCAGTCCCTGCCGCGTGCCGGGCGCGGAGTTCGTCGAGAACTGGGGACGGATCCAGTCGTGGATCCGGGAAATCAGCTGGGCGGGTCTGCCGGCATGGACGACCCCGTAGGTGGAGAACGGGGTCTCAGGCTGGGACCACAGGTACATCTGGGAAAGCTCCTCGCCCTGGATCAGGGCCCCGAGACCGGCCTCCTCCAGCAGCGGCGCGACCACACCGCGGGCCGCGCTGAAGGCGATGACCGAGTCGCCGATCAGGTTGGTCGGATAGCTCCACTCGGTGGTGGCGATCCCGGCGGCTCCGGACGTCCGGAGCGTTCCGTTCCAGCGCACCGCGCCGTTGCTGGCCACGACGGTGGCCTGGATGCCGGGAAACCGGCCCGCGGCGGTCTCCAGTTCCAAGAGACGCCCGGCGCCGACCGAGGTCGACGAGACGCGCTTGCGGAACTCCGAGGCCAACGCCGAGCCGCTGCGGCTGACGGCGAAAAGCCATCCGCCGTCCGCGGAGACGGACGCGCCGACGGTTCCGGAGTGGAGCGGACGGACCCATTTCGGGAAGTTCTCGGTCCACAGGGGAGCGCGCTCCGCGGCGACCTTCACGGCCAACAGCAGCTCGGTCGACCCGTCGGAATGCCTCCAGACCTCACCGGCGGACTCGTGTCCCAGGAGGTCGCCGACGAGTGGCGCCGCCAGGGCCGCCACCTCGGGCGCCGCCGTGCCGCCCGCGACCCAGCCCGCGAAGGCCGAACCCGCGTTGGTGGCCAGACGCCCACCCAGCGCCGCCGCGGCGGGACCGGATAGGACCTTCTGGAGCGCGGGAGCCGCCGACTGGGCGCGCAACCCGTCCGCTCCCGCGAAACGCCAACGTGCATCGAGCTTCGGTTCGGAACCGCCACATCCGGCCAGCCAGGCGCCAAGCGCCAGCAGCCACGCGGTCGAGATGACCTTCTTCATGAGGGCGGTTGGTTGCCAGAGAAGGCACCGTGAATCAATGCGCCTTTGCACCGCAGGCCAAGTCGCTCCAACATCCGCTACCATGTCCGACCCCTGGTTCCGACTCCGCTCCGGCCCCACCGATCCCGCCCTGAACATGGCAATCGACCAGGCCCTTCTCGAATCGGCACCGACCCGCGGACTCCCCGTTCTCAGGTCCTATTCCTGGGACCGGCCCGCCGCTTCCTTCGGCTATTTCCAACGCCTGGACGAGGTTTCCCTCCTCACTCCGCTGAGGCCCCTGGTACGCCGGTCCACCGGAGGCGGCGTGGTGCCGCACGACGCCGACTGGACCTACTCCGTCGTCATCCCGCCCGGGCACCCCTGGTACGATCTCCCGGCCACCGACAGCTATGTGCGGATGCACCGCTGGCTGAACGACGCGTTCGGACGGATCGGCTTCTCCACGCGGTTGGCCCCCTGCTGCGACCCCAGCGGACCCGGGCAGTGCTTCGTCGGCGCCGAGAAATCCGACCTCCTCCTCGGCGACCGCAAGATCGCCGGGGCGGCCCAGCGCCGGAACCGCCTCGGTCTTCTCATCCAGGGCAGCATCCATCCGCCCGCAGGAGCCGACCGCCCCGCCTTCGAATCCGCCATGGAACAGGTCGCCACGCTCCACCATGCCGCCGCCTGGACCGATCTCCCGGACGCCTCATCGCTCCTTGAGGAGGCCCGCCGCATCGCCGCCGACGTCTACGCCTCCGAAGCCCACACCGCTCGTCGCTGATCCCGCCCGGCTCAGCCACGCCACGCCGGTCCGTCGGGGTGGCTGTAGGTGGCCACGCTTGAGGACAGCATCTCCGTGCTGAAGCCGGGAACCTCCGGGGCCAGGTACCGCGCCGCCCGGATCCGGCATGGGTCGGTGAAGTGTTCGTGGAGGTGGTCGACGAACTCGCACACCCGGCCGTCCCACGAAGCGCTGACCGCGGTGAAGTCGATCATGCTGATGTGTTGGACGAACTCGCACA
>CAIYXO010000027.1 GCA_903930165.1 uncultured Verrucomicrobiota bacterium
AACAGACGACCTCCAAATCCTCCTGCCATCATTCCATTACTCCTCACAAAATCCCCTGACCGCTCCGGTCCTCGTGGCAGACTGGTTTTCCTGATTGACGAGCAAGACGCTTTCGTATTTCAAGCACCCTTAGAACTTAACCCTCACGGCCATGAAAAATATCCCTCGTAAATTCATCCTTGCCGCGCTCGCTCTGTTTCATTTCACCATCCCGTCCGCTGGCGCGATCACTGTCGGAACGGTCGATACGTTCACCGGTTCACTCGACAACTGGCAGAAGGGCCAGCAGAACCCGACATACCTTTCTGTCGTGCCAGGCGGCGGTCCGGCTGGCGCAGGCGACTCCTACATGCAATCGGTCGCAGACGGCGCGGGAAGCTTCAGCCGACTGACGGTGTTCAACGTTTCCCAGTGGGACTCTAACTACATCACCGATGGCGTCACCTCGATCCGAATGGATCTTTTGAATTCCGGAAGCTCAGCCCTGCAGATTCGCCTCGGGCTCAGAGACGGCGCAGGCCGAGAGCTGGGCTATATCTCCTCGACACCGTATGTGCTCGGCGTCGGGACTGGCTGGCAGACGGCGGAGTTTCTCGTCACCGAGGAGGCCCTCACGACAGTGGGCCAGGTCGATAATTTCTCCTCGTTCCTCTCAAGCGGTTTCGCGTTGCGGATTCTGCATGCCACAAGCACCGCGAGCCTCAGTGGCGACCCTGTGGTTGGCACGCTCGGTGTGGACAACGTGACCGCTGTTCCCGAGCCGCGGGCCATTGTACTCCTGCTGGTCGGCGTCGCGATCCTAGCCATGAAAATGCACCGCCAAGGGTAGTATCAATTAGTCTGAAAAGATCCACCAGCTTCTGGATTCGGATCGACCAGTCACTCGGCCTTCGGCGGTCTCCGCCCTCCGGCGGGCCTAGGGTCCGCGGGTTATGCGCCGCAGAACTCTCACTCGAAACTACCTTGTTTTCGGGGGCCGAACCACCCGCCGACCGCGGTTTATTTCTCCCCTGCGCTCCATATCCCTCCGGCCCATAGCATCTCAGCCTGAAAATACCCGCCGCCGACCTTCCAACATTCCTAGGAATGTTGGAAGGTTACGGAAAGAGAACGGACTTCAGCCCAACGTTTCGAGGAATTTCAAAATGTGGTGGGAGCGCTCGGTGAGACCATGCCGTACTTCCCGCCCTGCGTAGCGCTTGAGGACCAAGCCTGCGGCAGCCAAACGCCGGAGATGCTCACTGGCTGTACGAAGTTCGATTTGCAGTTTCTCCGAGATCTCGCCGAGGCAGAGCTCCGGATGTGCTGCGAGCAGTTCGAGGATTTCAATACGCCGGTGATTAGAGAAACCACGGACGATCTTCTCGAGCCGCTTCGTCCGCGCCCCGGGACGACGGATGACACTCTTGGTCGTTTGCATCAGACGAGACGCCTACTTCCGCCTGCAATTCCCCGTCAACAACATTCCAACATTCCTAGGAATGTTGGAATGTTTTACCCGACGCCCCACCCTTACTTCTCCCCTCAGGTCCCACGTCAGAAATCTGTTCGCCGCGGGTATCGCTCAGCTCAGCGCACTCCGCGCCGAATAGTGTGCCGGGCACCCCCGAAAGCAACGTCAGACAGGTGCGGCGGCGAGCAACTCGCGCGCGGCGGTTAGTGCCACGGTGAGTCCCTCGGGATTTTTTCCGGCGCCGCGGGCGGCCTCGGGACGGCCCCCGCCTTTGCCTCCGACGTGGGGGGCGATCGATTGGA
>CAIYXO010000028.1 GCA_903930165.1 uncultured Verrucomicrobiota bacterium
GGGCGTGCCAGAACACCGTCCCAAGGTGAACGAAGGAACTCGTTGACGACTTTGGGTGCCACGCCGGGCAGCTTGTTCGTGGTGACCAGCATCGGCGCAACGATCGCATTCTCCTCAGTCAGTACGCGTCGAGTCTCTTCGTGGAATTCAACCAAGTTGACGGCGTAGTTCATGACCTGTTCGCGGTCGGCTGCCGCCAGCTTGCTCCGCTTGAACGTAAGCGTGCGCCGAACCCCATGGTTCGCGGGAGCGGTTTCCTTGGCAGGATGACCGGTTCGACGGGTGGCCTTGTGGGCCGGCTGGGTCAGACGGCCTGAGGCTTCCAGTTGGCGGGCAGGAGTTCGTGGAGGTTGGCGGTGGTCGCCGATGGGATGCGGCGCAAGACGTCTTCCAGCCACTTGGCCGGATCCAGGCCGTACCGTCGGGCCGTGATCAACAGGCTGTAGATCACCGCACTGCGCCATCCGGCGTCCGGATGTCCGATGAAGAGCCAGTTCTTCTTCCCCACCGCCGTCGGTCGGATGGAGTTCTCCACCAGGTTGGTGTCGATCTCGTACCGGCCGTCCTCGAGGTAGCGAACCAGCGCCTCCCACTGGCCCAGGGTGTACCGGATCGCCTTGCCCAACGGGCTCTTCAGCAACACCGGCGAGCTCGCCTTGCCCGGTTCCAGTTCCACAAGCCGCCGATGCAGTCGGCCCAGCAGCGCCGGAACCTTCTCCTGCCGCAACGCCGCCCGCGCCTCGGGCGTGAAGTCGCCTTCCCGGGCCTCCCTCTCGATGAGGTACAGGCCCGCGATCAGGACCAGGATCTCCCGTGCCCGCGCCGCGTCGTCCTCCAAGGCCTCATGGAACTTCCTCCGGGCATGCGCCCAACAGGCCACCCGACGCAGGTCCTTCCTGGACCGCTCCAAGGCCTCATAGAGCCCATAGCCATCACTTTGGAAGGTGCCATGGAAGTCCTTGAGCATCCGGTCGGGGCCTTCCCGACCCCGACTGCCTTGGAAGTCGAAGATCACCCCGGCTCCCGGCCGGGCGTACACCCACAGCCATCCTTGGGCGGTCTTGCCCGGGACTTCCGGATCCATCACCCGCACCGGCGTCTCGTCGACCTGGAGGTAGTCGCCCAGGATCAGGTCCTTCCGGATCAGGGCCACCAGGGGTTCGAGCACCCCGGCGCCGGTCGCCACCCAGTCGGCGAGCGTGGTGCGCGTGATCTCCACGCCGTGGCGCGCGAGTTCCTGCTGCACCCGGTAGAGGGGACGGTGGTCGAGGTACTTCGAGAGGATCACATGGGCCAGGAGGCCCGGACCGCACAGGCCCTTCTCGATCACCTGCAATGGCATCGGCGCCTGCACCGGACCCTGGTCCTTGCAGGAGTTGCAGGCGTAGACCGGACGCACCGTGCGGCGGCGGATCAGCTTGGCCGGGATGAGGTCCAGCCGCTCGGAACACTCCTCACGGACGAGGCAACGCTCGCGGCCGCAGTGGGAGCAGGTCTTGTCGGCCGGTTCGAGGCGCTCTTCAACCACCTCCAGGTGCTCCGGCAA
>CAIYXO010000029.1 GCA_903930165.1 uncultured Verrucomicrobiota bacterium
CGAAGAAGCCCTACTTCGACGGCTTCCATGGCGAGGCGTCGGCGACGATCGGCATGTACGAGCAGCGTCGTTGGACGATCGACGCCGGCGCGCCGATCAGCGACAAGCTGGCGTACCGTGTCTCGTACTCCGGCGAGCAGTCCGGCAGCTACTACTACGACGGCTTCCGCCGCACCCAGTCCGGCTACGCGGCGATCACCTGGCTCGCCACCGACAACTACACTGTCGACTTCAACAACGAGTTCATGTGGGCGAACTACACCGAGAACTTCGGTGTCAACCGCCCGACCCAGAACCTGATCGACAACGGCCTGTACCAGACCGGCATCAACATCAACAACGGCGCCGGCGCCGTGCCGTCCGACCCGCAGAACTCCCAGTTCGTCCTCGGATCGGGCAACACCCTGGCCCTCGGCCCCCTTGTCGACCTCAACCGCCGCGTCCGGATGCTCCGGCCCGGGGACGACTCCGAGGGCGTCAGCTACAACGCCCAGCTCATCCAGACCCTCAAGCCGGGCGGCGACTGGGAGTTCGTGAACAACTCGTTCTTCCGCTACATCCGGCGCGAGACGATGTCCTCCTACTACTACTCGGAGATCATCGATCCTTCCGTCGCGTTCGAGAACCGCCTGGAGGCCCGTTACACCGGCGACGCCCACTCGATCAACACGGGCGCCTCGGTCCGCTACCAGCAGGTCCGCGCGTTCAACGACTTCTTCAACGAGCCGGCCGGCGTGTGGGACATCACCGCGGACCGCAACTTCATCAACATCTACAACGCGGACTACTTCAACGCGGGCGGCCGCTTCGTCCCCGTCCCGGGTTGGCCGAACCGGTACTACATGCCGGTCAACGGCGACTCCGGCGTGAGCAAGGTCTGGCAGATCGGCCCCTACTGGCAGCACGACTGGAAGGCGACCGACAAGCTGTCGTTCCTCGCCGGCGTCCGCGAGGACGTGATGTTCGCGGACTACTACGATCCGGCCGGCTGGATCCCGGGCGACAACACCACCATCGGCATGTTCAACGCGAACGTCAGCGCGGTGTACAAGTTCCGTCCGACGCTTTCCGGCTACGCGACGTACAACTGGAGCCAGAACCCGGCGGGCGCGGTCGGCAACGGCGGCGGCATCACCACCGGCGGCGACCCGAACTTCAGCTCGGGCAACCTCCACACCCAGGCGGAGCTGTTCGAGGTCGGCACCAAGTACGCGTTCCTCGACAACCACGCGTTCTTCAACGTGGCGGTGTTCCAGCAGACCCGTTCCGACCTCAACTCGATCACCCGGAATGTGAACGAGATCGAGTCGACCGGCTTCGAGGCCGAGCTGAACCTGCAGCCGAACCGGAGCTTCTATGTGACGCTCGGCTACTCCTACATCGACGCCACCCGCAGTGCCGCCGGCTTCGACGTGGCCAACACGCAGTTGGTGACCCCGGCCGACCGGTTCTTCTCGGTGCCCCCGGACAGCCGCCTCCAGGGCGCCCCGCAGCACCTGTTCAACCTGCTCACCACCTACAAGCTCGACTGCGGTTTCGGTGCCACGGCGAACATCGTCGCCACGGGTGACATCCTCAACAACCAGGCGGGAACCATCGTCATCCCGGCCCAGTACACCCTCGATGTCACGTTCTTCTACGAGCGCCCGACCTGGGACGCGCGTGTGATGCTGCTCAACGTGACGGACGAGAAGAACTGGGGTGCGCCGAACTACGTCTACGGCAACGAGTCCATCATCGCGGAACTTCCGTTCCGCCTCGAGGGACGCGTCTCGTACAAGTTCTGAGCCGCCCTGTCGGACCCGCTTCAAGGGCGGCAGCCATCGCGATGGTTGCCGCCCTTTTTCGTACCTTCCTCACGCCCGTCGACCTGACGTCCGAAGCCCGCCGCCCGCATGCCTCCCACCCGTTCCCAGCCCTTCTCCCCGGTGCCGACTTCTCCGGGCTTCCGATGGAAGCCGGTCCCCTGGATCACCGCCCTCCTCGCCGCCGTCGGCTTCACCGCCGGATGCGCCTCCGCGCCGTCCGCCGCCAAGCCCACCGCCGCGGCGCCGATGCCGGTGAAGGTGGTCGTCATCTCCCTCTTCGAGATCGGTGAGGACACAGGCGACCGGCCCGGCGAATTCCAGCTCTGGGTCGAGCGCGAGCACCTGACCAACAAGGTCGCCATCCCCGGCACGCACCGTCCGCTCCGCTACCGCGACGACGGCGTGCTCGCGGTCTGCACCGGCGGCGGCATCGCCCGCAGCGCCGCGGTGATCGCCGCCCTCGGCCGGGATACCCGCTTCGACTTCTCCAAGGCCTACTGGATCACCGCCGGCATCGCCGGCATCGACCCCGCCGACGGCACGCTCGGCTGCGCGGCCTGGGCCGAGTACGTCGTGGACGGCGACCTCGCCCACGAGATCGATCCGCGCGAGGCGCCGCCCGAATGGACCACCGGGTACATCCCGCTCAGCCAGGGCGAGCCGTATGCCCTTCCGAAGAAGACCCGCCTCGGCGAGGTGGTCTTCGCCCTCAACCCGGGCCTGGTCGACTGGGCCTATCGGCTCACGAAGGACGTCCCGCTTCCCGAGAACGAGGTGATGATCCAGAACCGGTCGCGCTACACGGAGCATCCCAACGCGCGGCGGCCCCCGTTCGTCATGAAGGGCGACAACCTCGCCGCCTCGACCTTCTGGCACGGGAAGCTGTTGAACCGCTGGGCCAACGACTGGACCCGGTACTGGACCGACGGCAAGGGCAACTACGTCACCACCGCCATGGAGGACAGCGGCACGCTCCAGGCGCTGACTTTCCTGGGCGAGGGAGGGCTGGTGGACACCAACCGCGTGCTGGTCCTGAGAACCGCCAGCAACTTCGACCTCCAGCCCCCGGGCAAGACCGCGGTGGAGAACCTGGTCGAGGAGAACAGCGGCAAGTTCTCCGCGTACATCCCGAGTCTCGAGGCCGCCTACGCGGTCGGCTCGAAGGTGGTCCACGAACTCGTCGAACATTGGGACCGCCACTCCAAGACCATCCCCGGATCCCGCCCATGAACTCCCTCATCCAGCGCTGTGTCGCCTTCTGCGGACTCGGTCTCGCCTTCGCCCTCGGCGCCTTCGCCGCGGGACCCGAGACGCGCTTCGCGCCCAAGGTCGTGGTCGTCACCACCTACGAGATCGGCGCGGACTCCGGCGACAAGCCGGGTGAGTTCCAGCTCTGGCATGACCGGGAAAAACTCACCAACCGGGTCGAGGTGCCCGGCGTGGACCATCCGTTGACGCACGACGGGAAAGGGCTCTGGGGCATGGTCAGCGGGACGACCGTGCGGGCCGCGTTGCAGGTGCAGGCCCTCGGTCTGGATCCGCGCTTCGACCTGAGCCGCACCTACTGGCTCGTCAACGGCATCGCCGGCGTGGATCCCGAGGACGCCTCGGTCGCCAGCGCCGCCTGGGCCAAGTGGGTCGTGGACGGCGACATCGCCTACGAAGTCGATTCGCGGGAAGGCGACCCGTCGTGGCCCTATGCGATCATCCCGGTCGGCAGCAAGAAGCCGAACGAGAAGCCGAAGGTCACCGAGTGGGAGCCGGCGCCGATGGCGTGGGAACTGAACGGCGAACTGGTCGACTGGGCCTTCGCGCTGACCCGCGACACGGTCATCCCGGAGAACGAGGCCATGAAGCCGCTGCGCGCCGCCTACAAGCGGTTCCCCAACGCGCAGCGTCCGCCGTTCGTGCTGATCGGCGACACCTTCGGATCCTGCCGCTACTGGCATGGACCGGCGATGACCCGCTGGGCCAACGACTGGGCGCGGCTGCAGACCGGCGGCAAGGCGAACTACGTGATGACCAACATGGAGGACCAGGGCATCGCCCACGCGTTGTCCCGCCTCGC
>CAIYXO010000030.1 GCA_903930165.1 uncultured Verrucomicrobiota bacterium
ACTCCCTGCCGGACCGCCTCCGCGTAGAGGAAGTCCCTTTCGCCCTCGGAGCCGTCGCACCAGAAGACGGCGTCCGGAGTCGTGAGATCCGCCATCGCGCGGACATACGCGGCGGCGTGGGGATTGGTGAAGGGCTGGGTTCCGAATTCCGACGTCGAGCTCGTGCTCATGACCGCAGCCTAGGACGGACACGCCCCGATGCCGCGCACAATTTGGCCGAATGGCCGCAACCCTTGTCCGTCGGCGACGGAGGCCCATTCAGCCCAGGCGGAAGGAACCGGCACGCCAAGCCGCGACGCCGCGGAGTGCGCCGAGAAACTTCAAGGGCGCGGAGACCCCGGCTTCAGCCGGTCGGATTCACCAGGATGGACGCGGGCGGCGGGGACCGCAGCCTGGCAGCCGCGGCTACCTGCATGAGATCGGGAATCCCAAACCAGGAATCACGAATGTTCCTGCGAATCGTCGCTCAGGCCTCCTCGCGGTCGGCCACGAAGCCTGCGAGAAGCCCCAGCCCCACGGTGACCACACCCGCCGCGATCGGCAGCACGGCCGGCAGCTCGAAGTAGAGCGCGGCAACCCAGAGGTGTCCGGCACCGATGGCGGAAGCGAGCAGGGCGATGACGATCACGGGCTTCATGAGTGCTTCCCTTGTGGGCCACCGACCCAGGACTTCCAAGCGCGATTCCGCGGGCGACCTCGATGGGCTCAGACCAGCGGCTTCGATTTGCCGACCTGCAGGACCACCGTGCCCGCGAACTTGTCATGCCACGCCTGGCGTTCCGGATCCCAGAGGGCCCAGAACCATCCGAGTCCGCAGATCATTCCGCTGAGCACCGCGCCGACGGCCCGCACGATCGCGGTGGCGCGGTCGAGCGGACGTCCATCCAGCCGGACCACCTGGAGCCGGAACAACAGACCGCCGAGCGTCGTCCCACGCCAGGCGATGAAGCCGGCGAAATAGCCGATGGCGACCAGGAGACGTGCCGGTCCGACGAAGTCGGGGACCATGGCCGAGGCCAATCCCACGAGGATCCAGTCGAGGAACAACGCCCCGAACCGCGGCAGGAAACCCGGACGCGGAAGCGACTCGATCTCCGCCGCGTCCAAACCGGGTTGGGAAGTGCCCCGCATCCAGTCCGAGGCCGCACGGCCGGTGCGGTCCGCTCCGGACGAGAAGCCGGACGAGGTGCCGGGGCCGGATGTTGAGGAACCCTGGGACTGGGATTGGAACTGGGTCTGCGAGGAGCCGAAGGACGGCGGGGCATCCTGCTGGGCAATTCCCGCCGAGGAAGAGGCGCTACGCAGGGGTTGCGCGGGCGGTTCCGGCGTCAACGGGATCGCGGTCAACGGCGGTCCGCCGGCGGGAACCAGCCCGGGATCGATGGGAACCTCGGTTGCCAAACGGACTCCCGTCGGCTCCGCGACCGGACGGCCCGGAGCGGCCGGGGCCGAGGCCGGGGCCTTCCGCGATTCGTCCCGTCCGAAAAGGGCCAGCACGACGGCGCCGGTGCCCCAGAGCGACAGCGCAAACCAGACGAAGAACCCGATGAACGGGGTGGCGTAAAGGAGCGCGGCCAGGATCGCGCCGACGGCGAAGCGCAGGATCGGCGGGGAAGTCTTGGCCCCGAACGCGCCGGTGAGACGCCCGCCGAGGAACTGCAACACCGCCACCTTGCCCACCAGCTCGGCGACCAGGATCCCGGCGATGAACAGCAGCGGACCCACGACCGTGAGGCCGAGCAGCACGAACATGAACAGTCCCAGCGGGATGCTCAGGGCGGCCATCAGAGCCGTCGCTCCGGGACGCTCCACGATCGTCCGCTCCACACCCGTCGAGGCAGCGGGCAGCAGGGCGGCCACCAGGAAATGGAGGAAGAACAGGATCGCCATCAGCTTCCAGGGCGCGAGGACGGTGAAGGTCAATGGACGCAGCTGCGCGAGTCCGTCGTTGAGATACGTGCGGATCCACTCGGGCACTCCCTCCCGGAAACCCGGAAGCACACTGAGCCCGAGCGGAAAGATCTCGCCCTTGACGACCGCCCCCGCTGCACGGAACACGCCGCCGCCGATTCCGATCACGTCGCCACCCACCTCCGCACCCGGTTCCAACTTCACTCCGAAGCCGACGTTGACCACATTGCCGGTGACCTTCCCACGAATGGTGGCCGTGCCGCCCACCACTACGACATCCTCGGTGACTTCGCCATCCACGGTGCCGTCGCCCAGCACCACCACCAGGGCCGAGGCGGTCTTGCCCTTTGCGATCATTTCGTCGCGGCCCACGGACACCACTTCGTTGTCGGCCTCGGACTCGGAATGGGAGTCCTTGGTGTCCTCGGTGCCCATCTCGTCAACCGCCCCGGGGGCCGCGGGAGCCGGAGGCGCCGTCGGGGTTTCCTGTGCGGCCAAGGGCGCCAACGAGAACCCGGCGGCGAGAACCAGCGTGGCGATCCACGCGGAGAGCATTCGGTTCGGTTTCATCAAAGGGGAAAAGGATCAGTCGTTGCGACGGGCCAGTCGCCATGCGGCCGTGCCGAGGGTCAGGGTGGAGATCCATGCCACCGCGAACGCACCGGCCAGGCAGGCGAGGTACAGGGGCTGGACCTGCGAAAGTGTCAGCAAACCTGCGCGTCCCACGGACAGGGCGGCTTCGCCCATCACGCTGGCGGCTCCCAGCGTGCTGGCCGCCTCGCGGGTGATCGGCGCGGCGCCAATCACTTCGCGAAGGGCCGGCAACGCCACGCCCCACAGCCCGTAGCCCAACGCCGGGAGGGCCACCAGGGATCCCGCCTTGGCCGCCGGATTCCACTCCAGCCACGGCCGCGCATACCACGGCGCAGCCGCGCGGCGCTCGATCTCGGCCATCACACGGCGGCTCAGCGCGGCAGGTGCCCGGCGATCCGGGATCTGCCGGAGGGTCTGCTTCGCCCACGATTCCAAGGGATCGTTCTGTTTCGGCTTCATTATTCCTCCTGATTCAAACACCCAGCGCATCGGCTTGGGGTTGCAGCTTTTTCAACAGCGCCTGGCGGGCCCGGAAGATGTCGGTCTTCACCTTGCCCAGCGAAACCTTCAGCCGGACCGCGATGTCCGCGTAGTCCAGGTCTTCGTAGTGGTACAGCACCAGCGCGACCCGTTGGTCCTTCGGCAGCTTCGCAATCGCCTCCTCCAGCATCTCCTTCTGGTCCGCGTTCAGCAGCGTGGACTCCAAGGTCTCCGGCGCCGCGAACTCGACCTCGCGTCCCTCGTCTTCGTCGTCGTCCCGACGCAGGTCGGTGAAGAACTTCCAACGCGCCCGATACCGCTCGAGGTGGTTCAGGCAGAGGTTGCGGGCCACCGTCTTCAACCAACCACCCGAACCCTGGCCGTCCTTGATCTCGTCCCAGTGCTTCCACGCCCGCACAAACGTCTCCTGGGCAACATCCTGCGCCTCGGCTTCATTGCCGAGTAGGCGGAACGCGGTGCTGTACACCATGTCCTGGTATGCGGCCATGAAAGCCTCGAACTGGTCGGAGTCGCTCATCGTGTCGCCCGGGCTGGCTTCCGGGAGGCAGCGTGCCCCAACCACCCACGGGCTACCGAGGAAGTTTCGGGAAAATTGGGAAATCCAACGGGAATTCCATGGGGCCTCCCCGAAAGACGCCCTCCCGCCACCTTTCCGACTCATCCGGAGCCTGCTTCCCAGGCCTTTCCGCAGTTGTTCACCGTTTCTTCACCGGGGCCGGTTGACAGGGCCTGTCCTCTCCGATACCTCCACACGGTCGCTTCGGGGAACTGTTCGGAAATCGGGTTCACGATGAGCAACGCACTCGGAGAACAAGTGCTCGTGTTGAACCGGCTCTGGCAGGCGGTCAACGTCTGCAGTGTCCGGCGAGCGCTCACCCTTCTCTTCGAAGGTCACGCCCAGGTCGTCTTCGGCGCGGCCGACGGCGACTTCCGCACCTTCGACTTCAACCAGTGGCGCAGCTTCTCCGACAAGGCTCCCGATGCGGACACCGCCGTCCGCACGGTTTCATTCAAGATCCGCATCCCGCGGGTCATCCTGTTGCTGGGCTTCGACCGCCTCCCCAAGAAGGAGGTCAAGTTCACCCGGCACAACATCTTCGAGCGCGACAGCAACACCTGCCAGTACTGTGGCAAGGTCTTCGAGCGGAAGGACCTGAACCTCGACCACGTCGTGCCCCGCGACCGCGGTGGTCCGACCACGTGGGAGAACATCGTCTGCTCGTGCATCCCCTGCAACACCCGCAAGGCCAACCGCACCCCGGCCGAGGCCCACATGCGTCTGGTCCGCAAACCCAAGCGCCCGAAGTGGAGGCCTTTTGTCCAGGTCAGCTTCGGCGTGTCGATGCACGACAGCTGGAAGCACTTCCTCGACCTGGCCTACTGGAACGTGGAACTCGGCCAGGATTCGGCCTGACTCGCACATCCATCGAGCGAAGTCGGCAAACCATTCGGGATTCCCGATCCGGGTTTCCCGATTTCTCGCCGGTAGCCGCGGCTGCCAAGCTGCGGTCCCCTCGGCTCGATTCCGTTTTGGCGAATCCGACCCGCGGAAGCCGGGGCTCCGCATCTCCAAGCTCCCTCCGAGCACTCCGCGCCTCCGCGTGCGTCGTCCGACGGTCGGCCGTGGATCTGGCTCAATGCCGGAGCAGCGCCCAGGTCGTGAAGAACGCCACCGCCGCCGAGTAGGCCACCATCCCGAGTCCCACGCCCATCGGCACCAGCCGATCCCCGGCGAACAGCAGCAACGCGGCCCCGGGCAACAACATCAGAAAGGACTCGCCCAGGAAGCAGGCCAGGGCCAATCCCTTCGGCGTCTCCGAGAGTCGCTCCGAAATCCATAGCCGATACTGCCACTCGCCCATCGACCGCATCAGCCAGGCGTTCTGGAGATTGCGGGCCGCCACGAGGAAGCTCGTCGTCGCCACGGCCACCGCCAGGGTCGGCAGACATCCCAGGAAAAACGGAACCACCAGATTCAAGGGAACGCCCCATTTCCAGCCCAGTCTTCGGGCGATGGGATTCCCTTCCAGCGTCAGCCGGGGTGTCGCGATCCAGGTGGAAAGCAGGTCCGCAACACGGCCGGACAACGCCAGTCCCGCGAACAGGAACCACATCCGGGATCCGAAGGGCAGGGCGTCTTCCGGGAGCAGGGTCATGCGACGACGCCCGGCAAGGCCGGTCCCGGATTCACTTCTTTCCGTAGATCTGCTCCGGCGTCTCCAGCCGGGCCTCCGTCACCTCCGAGCCGTTCTCGGCGGTCACGCTCCGGAAGAAGCAGGAACGGTATCCTTCATGGCAGGCCGCGCCGGTCTGCTCCACCTGGATCAGCAACGTGTCGCCGTCGCAGTCGTAGGCGACGTCCTTCACCACCTGCACGTGTCCGCTGCTCTCGCCCTTCATCCAGAACTTCTGGCGCGAGCGGCTCCAGAAATGGGTCCGCCGCGTCTGGATGGTGGTCTCGAGCGAGGCCCGGTTCATCCAGGCCATCATCAACACCCGCCCGGTCGCCTGTTCCTGGATGATCGCCGGGATCAGGCCGTCGGAGGTCCACTTCAACTGGTCGAAAAAGCTCATGCCTTCTGGAAGCACGAGCCTGATGGATCGGGACCGACGGTGCAAATCCTCCCGCCTCCCGTCGACACCGGCCCGGACTTCAACCCAGCACCAACCCCACCGGACAATGGTCCGAACCGGTCACCGCCGGCCGGATGAAGGCGTCCGCAACCCGGGGCTTCAGCACCGCGGACACCCCGAAGTAGTCGATGCGCCAACCCACGTTCCGCGCACGCGCCCCGGTCATCAGGCTCCACCAGGTGTAGTGGCCCTTCTCACCGGGATGACGGTCGCGGAAAGTGTCCACGAAACCCGCCTCCATCAGCGCCGTGAATCCGGACCGCTCTTCCGCGGTGAACCCATGGGTCCGCGTGTTGGACTTCGGGTTCGCGAGGTCGATCTCGGTGTGCGCCACGTTCAGGTCCCCGCAGAAGACCACCGGCTTGCGCTTCTCGAGCGACTTCAGGTGGCGCAGGAAGGCCGGATCCCACTCGCGATGACGGTAGTCGAGCCGCGTGAGCTCGCGCTGCGAGTTCGGCGTGTAGCAGTTCACCAG
>CAIYXO010000031.1 GCA_903930165.1 uncultured Verrucomicrobiota bacterium
CGCGTCAATCCAATGGCGTGCAATGGTTTCGAACGGTTCGACCCCGTAAGTGGCCCACGTTTGAAGTCCGGGTTAACGGAGCTGATCGCTCCGTGTAACGGGATCCGAGAAGTCCGGAGTAACGATAACGCGCCGAGAGCTGGGAGAGCGTTGTCGGCGTCGAGACGAACCGTCGATCCCGGTCTCTGAAAGACTCGATTCGACGACGACCGGTCGCCTTCAAGTACCGGGATCGCGGTTCCGTCTCAGCGGAACTCCTGACGGTCGTTCAGGCGGAGATGGGCCCGGATCTCGTCGAGGAACGACTCGCCGTAGTCGCGCATCTTGCGTTCGCCGACGCCGGAGATCCGCCGGAACTCCGACTCCGACACCGGGTATTCGCGGGCCATCTGACGGAGCGAGACGTCGCCGAAGACGATGTAGGGCGGCACGCCGTGTTCGTCGGCAAGGGTCTTCCGAAGCTGCCGCAGCTTCTCGAACAGGAGTTCGTCGCACTCGATGTCGCCGACCTTCTGGGCACGGGGACGCGGGCGCTCCATGGGGCGGGTGAGGAAGACCTGGCGCCGGTCCTTCAGTGCGGCGAGGCCTTCCGGGGTCAGTTCGACCACGGTGAAGGGTTCCGAAGTCTGGCGCAGGTAGCCGAGCCGGACGAGTTCGCGTCCGACCGAGCCCCATTCGTTGCGTCCGAGCTCCGTGCCGATGCCGAAGGTGCTGAGGGAATCATGTCCCCATTGGCGGACCTTCTCGGCGTCGCTTCCCAGGAGCACTGCGACCACGTGGTTGAGTCCGGTGTTGAACCCGCTCTTCTGGCGGATGCGGAACACGCAGCTCAGGAACTTCTGTGCGGCGACGGTGCCGTCCCAGGTGTCGCGCGGGTTGAGGCAGTTGTCGCAGCCGGCACAGCCTCCCCGGGGGTATTCCTCGCCGAAATACCCGAGCAGCGCCACCCGGCGGCATCCGCCGTCCTCGGCGTAGTGGGCCATGCGAGTGAGCTGTTCCCGGGCGAGGCGCTGTTCCTCCGGATCGGTCTTCTCGGCGATGAACGCCGTCTGCTTCGCGACGTCCCCGGCGCTGAAGAGCAGCAGGCATTCCCCGGGCAGGCCGTCGCGTCCGGCGCGCCCGGTCTCCTGGTAATAGCCCTCGATGTTCTTGGGCAGGTCGTGATGGATGACGAACCGGACGTTCGGTTTGTTGATCCCCATGCCGAACGCGATGGTCGCGCAGACGATCCGCGTCTCGTCGCGGAGGAACGACTCCTGGTTGGCGGCGCGTTCCTGCTGGGAGAGTCCGGCGTGGTAGGGCAGCGCGCGGATGCCGTCGCCGCGGAGCTTCTCCGCCAGCCCTTCGGCTCCGGCGCGGCTGAAGCAGTAGATGATCCCGGACTCCCTGGGGCGGGACTTCAGGAATTCGAGGATCTGCTGGTAGCCTTTGGACTTCGCCTGGACGCGGTAGGTGAGGTTGGGTCGGTTGAAGCTGGCGACGAACACCGCCGGATCCCGCAGACGCAGCTGGCGCAGGATGTCCTCGCGCACGCGGGTGGTCGCGGTGGCGGTGAGGGCCATGAACGGCACCTCGGAGAGGCGGTCGCGCAGGGTGGCAAGCTGCCGGTACTCGGGACGGAAGTCGTGTCCCCACTCGCTGATGCAATGGGCCTCGTCGACGGCGACGCGTTCGGTGCCCCAGCGGACCAGGGAATCGAGGATGGAGCCCTCGCCGGCCATGAGGCGTTCGGGCGAGAGGTAGAGAAGCCGGTATTCCCGCGCGTTCAGGCCACGCCAGCGGGCCTTCCGTTCCTCTTCTCCGATGGACGAGTTGAGGAAGGTCGCCGGAACGCCATTGGCCTGGAGCTGATCCACCTGGTCCTTCATCAACGCGATCAGGGGAGAGATCACCACCGTCAGGCCGGGCCGCGCGAGGGCCGGGAGCTGGAAGCACAGCGACTTGCCTCCGCCGGTCGGCAAAAGGGCGAAGACGTCGCGGCCCGCCAGGGTGGAGCGGATGATCTCCTCCTGCTGTGGGCGGAATGCGGTGTACCCGAACACCTCCTTCAGCGGGGTGAGCAGGTCCACCTCGGATTCGGGCGACGTCACGGCCCCGATTACCGGCGAAGGGCGACGTTCGGACCATGAAAAACCGGATTTCCTCTCCGGGCGATCGGAGCCTGCGGGGCGTCCGGGGCCGCGGAGACGGCCGCGGAACGGATCGTCGACTTGACCCGGCGGAGGTGGGACGGAGGATGGATCCGATTCCGCGTCCCATGCCTACGATCCGCACCACCCATCTGGAGATGACCGATCCCTCGCGTCTCCGGGGGCGTGCGATTCCGGATCCGCGTCTCCGCGTGTTGGAGGCCACGGTTCCGGAAGGACGCCTGAACCGTTTCCTCTACACGCTGGTGGGGGCCGATTGGTCCTGGCGCGACAAGCTGGTTTGGAGCGACGACGAATGGCGTGCCTACGCGGAGGACGAACGGCTCCGCACCTTCGTGGCCTATTTCGACGGCACACCGGCGGGCTACTACGAATTGCTGCGGGACGGGGATGAGACCCAGATCGCCTACTTCGGTCTGATGCCCCGGTTCATCGGGCGCGGCTTCGGAGGGGCCCTCTTGACGCATGCCCTTGGGACGGCCTGGTCGGCGGGGACGAAGCGGGTGTGGGTCCACACCTGCACCCGCGACCACGCAGCGGCCTTGGCGAACTATCTTGCGCGCGGAATGACGGTGTTCCGCGTCGAGGAGCACGAATCCGAATCCTGAAGCCGGTCTGGAACACAACGCCATGGATGCCTACCTGCTGCTGATCCACGACAACGAGAAGAGCCCGACCCGCGACGAGGAGTGGGAACGGTTCTTCGCGGCGGCCCGTTCCAGCGGGATGTTCCAGGGAGGCAGCGAGGTTGGCCGACGGGAGATCCTCGGGGGGACCGGCGTCCGTCCCTTCGTCGTCGCACATCGTCGGGTACATGCGGTTCGAGACCGCGGACCGTGGCCCGCTGCTGGACCTGCTGCGGCTTCATCCCGTGGTGCTGCACGGCGGAACCGTCGAGCTTTGCGAACT
The DNA here is from genome assembly GCA_903930165.1 of uncultured Verrucomicrobiota bacterium. Lineage (GTDB taxonomy): Bacteria > Verrucomicrobiota > Verrucomicrobiia > Limisphaerales > UBA9464 > SXXZ01. The sequence goes on from CAIYXO010000031.1 coordinate 3,060, forward strand.
ACCCCGTTCCTGACGGCGCCTGTTCCTCGAAGTCCGCGGCGCCGCACGAAGGGCATTTCGGCGAGGTCCGAGGCACGAGTCCCCTGCAATAGGTGCAGACCCGATCCGGTTCCGGCGGCCGGGGTTCCGTGCGCGGGGCCGGATCCGGCGTGACGTTCCGTTCCCGTTCGAATCCCAGGAAACGGGTGCCCTGATGGGTCAGGCGGCCGATGTCGTCGTCC
>CAIYXO010000032.1 GCA_903930165.1 uncultured Verrucomicrobiota bacterium
TACTGGGTGGCGAACTCGGTGAAGTAGAGGTCGACGACCACGCCCTCGCCGAGGATGCCGTTGGCGATGGTGATGAGCTCGGAGCGGATGAGGTTCCGGGCGCCGGGCCGTTCGAGGTCGGTGGAGGTCTTGCTGGAGAGCGCCGAGGAGAAGGCGTCCTTGAGCTGGTCCGCGTGCTCCTCGACGAGGTCCTTGATGGAGGCCTTCTTGCCGACGAGCGTGATGCCGACCGCGAGGTAGCGGGTCCCCATGGTTCCGGCGACGTTGACGATCAGCTTGGAGGGGAGCGGGGCGAGGAACTTGCCCGCCTTGCCGCCCGGTTTGGCTTCACCGTGGCCCTTGTCGGCCTTGGCGTCGCCGCCATGGGACTTGTCGGCCTTGGCGTCGCCGTGTGCGGCATCCGCCTTGGCTTCACCGTGACCCTTGTCGGCCTTGGTCTCCCCGTGGCCCTTGTCCTCGGCCGCGGCGTCACCGTGGGCCGCGTCGCCCTCGGCCTCGCCGCCGGCGGCATGGGCGTCGACGGAGGACTTGGAGTTGAGCTTGGGAAGGATGACGAACTGGGTCATCGCGAAGGCGATGGCCGGCATGAGGACGATGTTGAGGATGAGGGGCAGCATCGACTTGATGCCACCGCCACCGCCACCGCCGGCGGCGGCCTCCGCGGGGTTCGCGGCCTCCGCCGGTTTTTCTGCTGTTGCTGATGCGGCCATGACGGGAAGGGGTTCAGCGCTTCAGGTTGATGAGCTCCTGGAGGATCTCGTCGGAGGTCGTGATGATCTTGGCGTTCGCCTGGTAGCCTCGCTGGGTGACGATCAGGTCGGTGAACTGGGAGGCGAGGTCCACGTTGGCCTGTTCCAGCGCCTGCCACTTGATGTCGCCGCGTCCGCCGGAGCCCGGGGTGCCGAGGCCGGAGGGACCGGCGCCGTCGAGATTGGAGAAGCGGTTGGAGCCCACCTTGGTCAGGGCGCCCGGGTCGCTGAAGTTCTGGACCTGGATCTGGCCGATCTGGATCGGTGCGGGAGCCGGGGTTCCGGCCGTGGTGCTCCGGAGGGTCAGCATGACCTTGCCGTCGTTGGCGATCTGCCAGGAGACGCCGGCGGATCCGGCCGGAAGGTTGGCGGGATCGAGGGTGACCTTGATGTCGCCCGGCGCGCCCGCGGAGTCGAGGCCCTGGACCCGGAATCCGTCCTGGGTGACCAGGAAGCCGGAGGTGTCGAGGCGGAAGTCGCCCGCACGGGTGGCGAACGACTCGCCCGTGACCGTGTCCTTCACCACGAAGAACCCGTTGCCCTGGATGGCCATGTCGTAGGGCTGGCCGGTGCCGGCGATGACACCCTGGGTGAAGGAGTTGGAGACGCCGGCGGTGGAGACACCGGAGCCGATCTGGGCCCGGGAGTTCAGCATCGAGCTGAAGCTGTCCGCGGCATGGGTGGTGGCGGCGCGGAATCCGGTGGTGTTGACGTTGGCGATGTTGTTGCCGATGACGTCGAGCCGGTTCTGCTGGTACTGGAGGCCGCTGACGGCAGTGTTGAGAGAGCGGAGCATAGGATCAGGGGGTTGGATTGAGCTTCTTGTTTGGAAAGGAGGGGACGGGGATCACGGGCGATAGACAGGGCCGACGACGAACGGATCGTCGGCATGGGGCAGCGAGACGGTCGGCTGGGTCGGGGTCTCGGTGAGGATCTGGAGTGATTGGACCGCGGAGGAGTCGTAGGCCGTGCCGTTGACCACGATCATCGCGCGACCGCCGTTGGGACGGACCTCGGTGACGACCCCCTGGATGTTGTTGCCGGAGGTCGGGTCCAGA
>CAIYXO010000033.1 GCA_903930165.1 uncultured Verrucomicrobiota bacterium
CTCGGCGAGCGCGGCCCAGGCCTCGGGCGTGATCCCCGCGTAGTTGTCCGAGGCGAAGTGCCGCCGCGGTCCGTTCGGCGCCGCGGGGATGTGCCGGCTGGGATTCTGCGAACTCATTGGGAGGAAATGGAAAACCGATTGCGACCTTTGTTCAACCGCGCCGTTCCCGGAGGCGGCCCGGAAAACGGAAACGGCCCGGGCGGGACCCGGGCCGTCTCGGAAAACCGCCGTTCAGGAACGCGGCGCCAGCTTCTTCTCGACCCGGCTCTTGGCCAGGACCGTGTACTGGGGCAACCCACCCTTCATCGGCACCTGGACCTGGCCCTCGATCAACGGGGCCGCGTACTCGACGAACTTCTCGTTCGGCATGAAGCCGTCCTCGCTGATCCAGTCGCGCGGGATGAAGTGCTCGACATTGGCGATGTTCTCCAGCGGCTCGAGCGCGACGTCCCAGCGGTAGGGGCTGGAGGACAGGCGCACCAGCTTGGGCATGAAGCCCGACTTGCCGTCCACCGCGGCACGCACCGCGGAGGCGCCCAGGGCGACCGCCTCGTCGACGTCCGTCTGGCTCGCGAAGTGCGCCGCGGCGCGCTGCGCGTAGCCCAGCTTCACGGTCCGCGTCTTCAGGTTCAGCTTGCCCTGCACGATCGACGCCAAGGCGTCGGCCGCCCCGGAGAGCACCGGATGCCCGAACGCGTCCAGGCGGCTCTTGTCGGCACCGATCTCCTCGCCCGCGGCGTTCTTCACGCCTTCGCCGCAGACGACGATGCAGTACTTGTGCTCGGCCACGACGGACTTCACCCGCTCGAGGAACGCCGCCTCGTCGAGGGCGATCTCGGGCAACAGGATGATGTGCGGCGGATTGGCCGGATTCCCCTGCTTGGCGAGCACGGTACCCGCGGCGATCCAGCCCGCGGCGCGGCCCATGACCTCGACGATGCAGCAGGAACCGTCGTCCGTGGCCATCGAGCCGACGTCGAGACCGATCTCGGCGACGGTGACCGAGTTGTACTTGATCACCGATCCGTAGCCCGGGCAGTGGTCGGTCGCCGGAAGGTCGTTGTCGATGGTCTTGGGAACGCCCATCACGCGCATCTCGTAGCCGCGCTTCACGGCCTCGAGGTGGATCTTGTGCGCGGTGTCCTGGGAATCGTTGCCGCCGGCGTAGAAGAAATACCGGATGTTGTGCGCGTTGAAGACCTCGAACAGGCGGTCCATGTCCTGCGCGGCCTTCTCGGGCTTCTTCTTGAAGTCGATCTTGTAACGGCAGGTGCCCAGCGCCGCGGCGGGCGTGTGCTTCAGACCCTCGATGGCCTTCGACCGCTCGTCGTTGATGTCGATCAGATCCTCGTTCAGGATGCCGAGGATCCCGTTCAGGCCGCCGTAGATCTCCTCGATGCACTCGTGGTGACCCGCTTCGGTGATGACTCCGGCCACGGAGGCATTGATGACGCTGGTGGGGCCGCCGGACTGGGCGACGAGGAGGTTTCCATTGAGTTCTGCCATATACGCGTAAAGTGGGCGGACGATGCCTAGGAAGCCGGCCCAGCAGCAAGCCGCGAATCGGACGGTCTTCGGCGACGAAAAACGCCCTCCCACTCCGGTCCGGCTTGGGAATATCCTTTCCGCACGTGTTCTCCCGCCTGCTGGAAGCCCTGCTGATCGTCCTCTTCGGAATCCTGCGTCGTCTCCCCATCGAATGGGCGGCCCGCGTCGGCCGATTCGTCGGCGGACTCGCCGTCCTGGTCGCCCGGCGGCACCGGCGGATCGCCGAGGAGAACCTCCGCATGGCCTTCCCGGACTGGCCCGGATCCCGGGTCCGTGAAACCGCCGCGGAGAACCTCCGACGCATCGGCGAGGCCTACGCGTGCGCCATCCGCGTTCCCGGCATGTCCCTGGCCGACCTCGGAGACCGCCTGCGGATCACCGGCTTCGACGAGGCGCTGCCTCCCAAGGGGGTGAGCCTTCTGGTCGCCACCGGGCATTTCGGCAACTTCGACCTCCTTTCACAGGCCCAGCAGCTGGCCCCGGACCGGCGGATGGCCACCACCTACCGCGCCCAGAAGCTCCGCGCCCTCGAGAACGCCCTCCAACGTCTCCGCAGGAAGACCGGGGTGGAGTTCGTCGAACGGCGCCAGGGAGTCGCCCCGCTGAAACGCCTCTTCGAGAACCGGAACGCCATCGTCGCCCTCTTCTCCGACCAGCACGGCGGAGGACACGGACTCTGGATCCCCCTGCTCGGACACCCATGCTCCTGCAGCCCCGCCGCCGCGGTGATGGCCCTGCGCTACAAGGCGCGCCTGGCCATGGCCAACTGCTTCCGTACCGGCCTCGCCCGCTGGGAGATCCAGTGCGGTCCGGTCATCGCCACGCAGGAGGCGGATGGTTCTGACCGAACGGTCGAGGCGATCACCCGCGACGTCATGGCCGCATACGAAGCGGCCATTCTCCGCGACCCGGCGAACTGGTTCTGGGTCCATCGCCGATGGAAGGCTCCCTCCGCCATCCAGACCCGTCGCGGCGAGAAGGAGGCCGAATAGCCGTCCCATGGACCCGCTCGACCTGAAATCGGCCCGGATCCTCGTCCGCGGCGTCAACTGGCTCGGCGACGCCGTGATGACCACGCCGGCCCTGGTCCGGCTTCGCCAACGGTTCCCCGACGCCGAGATCGTCCTCCTCTGCCACGAGAAGCTGGCCGACCTCTGGACCGGCCATCCCGCCGTCGATCGGGTGCGGACC
>CAIYXO010000034.1 GCA_903930165.1 uncultured Verrucomicrobiota bacterium
CGCCCGTCAGAGACCCCTTGCCGACCGGAAGAGAGGATTTGGAGACCGGTTGAACCCTTCAACCTTCCAACCGACATCAGCCGCCCTGCGACCGACGGGGTTCCCTCTTCCTCCGTGGAATCCGTGTCTCCCCACACGGACCGCGTCCCCGTCTCCGTGCCCTCCGGGCCTCTGTGGCCAAAACCGGGGTTCAGAGCTCCCGCCACTTCTGGGCGACGGGCTGGCGGCGTCCGACTCCGAAGGCCCGTGTGGTGACCTTGAGCCCCGGGGCCGCCTGGCGGCGCTTGTACTCGGAGAAGTCGATCAGGCGGACCACCCGGCGCACCGCCTCCTCGGGAAAGCCCGAGGCCACGATCTCCGCCGGGGTCCGGTGTTGCACAACATACGCGTCGAGGATCGCGTCCAGCACCTCGTAGGCAGGCAGGCTGTCCTGGTCCGTCTGGTTCGGCCGCAACTCGGCGCTGGGGGCCTTGGTGATGGACGAAGACGGGATGATCTCCCGTTCCCGGTTGATCCATCGTGACACCCGGTAGACCAGCGTCTTCGGGACGTCGCTGATGACCGCGAGCCCGCCGCACATGTCGCCGTAGAGCGTGCAGTAGCCCACGGCCAGCTCGCTCTTGTTGCCGGTGGTCAGCAGCAGCGAGCCGAACTTGTTGGACATGGACATGAGCGCCACGCCGCGAAGCCGGGCCTGGATGTTCTCCTCGGTCGTGTCCTCGGGGCGCCCCTCGAACAGCGGGAGCATCTGGGCCTTCACGGCCTCGAACGGCGCCTGGATCGGCACCACGTCGCATCGGATGCCCAGGTTCCGTGCGAGGGCGAGGGCGTCGTCGATGCTGCCCTGGGAGGAATACTGCGAAGGCAGGGCCAGCCCGCGGACGTTCTCCGGCCCGAGGGCCGCGACCGCGAGGGCGGCGACGAGCGCGGAATCGATGCCGCCGGAAAGCCCGAGGACGGCGCTGCGGAATCCGCACTTCCGGAGATAGTCCCCCGTGCCGAGGACCAGGGCGTCGTGCACCTGGGCCTCCTCGCACGGGCTGGAGGCGGACATGCCACCGGAGGTCCGGGTGTCCACGACCCGGAAGTCCTCACCGAACGCGGCTCCCTCGGCGAGCAGTCCGCCCTCGGCGTTGAAGGCCAGGCTGCGGCCGTCGAAGACCAGCTCGTCGTTGCCGCCGGCGAGGTTGCAATAGAGCACCGGGACGCCGGACTTGGCGCAAAGGCTGCGCAGCATCGCCAGGCGCGTCGCCTCCTTGCCGAGGTGCCACGGGGAGGCGCTGATGTTGAGCAGGAGGTCCACCCCGGCCGCGACGAGGTCGGCCGCGGGATCGGGCCGGTAGCGGCGGCGGGGCCAGAATTCGGCGTCGTTCCAGACGTCCTCGCAGACGGTGAGTCCCAGGCGGATTCCCCGGAACTCGACCGGCGTGTTGGCGGTCGCGGGATCGAAGTAGCGGTCCTCGTCAAAGACGTCGTACGTCGGCAGCAGAGTCTTGGACCGGATGGCGGCGACGCGACCGCGATGAAGGAGGGCCACCGCGTTGGACAGGCCCCGGCCGACGGAGGCATCCCCTTCGGCGACGAAGCCGACCAGGAGGCCGGTCTCGCCGGTGGCTGCGGCGAGCCGTTGCAGGGCCTCGAGGTTCGCGCGGACGAACGACGGCCGCAGGAGGAGGTCCCGGGGCGGATAACCCACGATGGACAGCTCGGGGGTCATCACCAGGTCGGCCCCGGCCTCCACGCCGCGCCGGTAGGCGGCGAGGATGGCGGCCTCGTTGCCGGCGATGTCGCCGACCG
>CAIYXO010000035.1 GCA_903930165.1 uncultured Verrucomicrobiota bacterium
CAGTCCCACGACGATCAGGGAACCGATGGTCCACGGCCAAGGATCGCGTTTCGGCCGCGCCTCGAGGCCGGCACGGATCACGCTCAGCGGGGACACGCCCCGCACCGCACCCAGAGGAAGCAGCGTGAACGCGGCGCTGACGGCGAAACCGGCCGAGGCCGCAACGATCGCGGGTCCCCAGTGGAAACGGGCCTCCAGGGTCACGGCCGTGAAGTCCTTCAGAAGCCCCGGGAGGAAGGCGTGGACGCCGAGTCCCGCGACCAGTCCGACCGAGGTTCCCACCGCCGCAAGGGCAAGGCCCTGCGCCAGGTAGATCGCCGAGACGGGATCCACCGCGCCGCCCAGGCAGCGCAGGACGGCCGCGTTGGGGAGCTTCGAGGCGACATGGACCTGAAGGGCGCTGGCGATGCCGACGGAGCCGAGGACCAGCGCGATCAGGGCGACCAATCCCAGGAAGCGGTTGAGGTTGCCGAGTCCGTTTCCGAGGTCCTGTTTCCGGCGCTCCACGGTGTCCGCCTCGAGGCGGAGCCGGGCCAGGTTGGTGGCCTGCGCCTTGACCCATCCAGCCGTGTCGCGGGCGTCGTCGAAGCGGAAGAACATCTTGTACCGGGCCAGGCTCGCGGCGCCGAGAAGGCGGGTCCCCTCGAGCCTCGAGGCGTCGAAGTACACCCGCGGCGCGATCGAGCCGAACGAGACGGAATCCCCCGGCACCTTGCGCAGGGCGCCGACGATGCGGGTGTCCCAGGCGCCGATGCGCACCGGGTCTCCCATCTTGAGCCCGTACTGCAGCAGCACGCTCTCCTCGACCACCAGTCCCTCGCCGCGTCGCATCGCATCGACGGCATCCGCAGGTTCGGTCTCCAGCCTTCCATAGAACGGGAAACCGCCTTCCAGGGCGCGGGCGTTGACCAGCCGCGTGGCGTCCTTCAGCCCCGGGAAGACGAGCATCGTCGAGAAGCTGGTCTCCCGGGCCCTTTCCGCCGCGGAGAGTCCGCCGGCGAAGGCCTCCGCCTCGGCCGTGAACGGCTGTCGTGCGGACAGCGAGAGATCCGCGCCGAGCAACCCCTTGGCCTGGACCTCGACGGCGTCACGGATGGTCTCGGAGAACGATCCGACCGCGGCCAAGGCGCCGACCCCGAGCGAGATGGACAGGGAGAACCAAAGGAGGCGCGACCGGCTGGATCGGGACTCGCGCCACGCCATCCGCCAGGTCCACCGCAGGAACAACGCCCGGAACATTCCCGGAGACTAACGCCGGAATGCCCGGGTGCCACCGGCGAACGGGATTTCCGTTCCGCCACCGGTTCGCCCGGATCGAAGACGGGCCTCACGCAAAAGCGTCAAGACGCCCGCGCCTTGACGATTCCTGATATCCGATTCCCGATTTCCCGGAGGTGGCCGCGGCTGCCAAGCTGCGATCGCAGCAACATTCCCAGGTCCCGGATCCGAGGACCGGATTCACGAAAACACGCCGAATCGCTCATGGGACGCTGGATCCCATGCGGGAATCGCCACCGCCGGCCGGTGTTCGTCGATGAAAACGGAAACTTCGCGGTTGCCGTCCCAGGCCTTCGCGGCTTGGCGACTTCGGGTGACGATCCGTTCCGCCTGGGGTCGGCTCAGGCGTCCTGGGGTGGAATGGCCGTCTCGGAAGGTGTGACCGTGCGGGTCGCCACGCTGCCGACCTCACCCTTCTGGAGACGCGTCCGCAGGCGTTGCCCGGAACGGATTTCCGCGGCATCCCGGAGGAGGCGCCCGGATTCCGCGTCGAAGGTCAGCGAGTAGCCCCGGTCCAGAACCGCCTGCGGAGACAACAGGCGCAGGCGGGTCGCCAGGTCGGTGAACCGTCGGCGACGTCGCTCCATCGACGCGGCAGGCGCGCCCGACAAGGCGGTCCTCGCCTGCTCCAGCGCGAGGCTCCAGGCCTTGAGACGGGCCGAGGGCCGCGCGGCGGCCAGACGCTGCAATCCCTCCGACAGGTCGCGACGACGGTCACGGGACAGGCGCTGCACCGAACGACGCAGACGTTCCACGGCCTCGTCGAGCCGTTGCGCCCGGTCCTCCAGGCGGCGGCGCGGATGTCGGCGTGCGAGGCCCTTCGAAGCCCGTTCCAAGGCCTCGGAGCGGACCTCCACCGCCTGCCAGGCCGCCGAGGCGAGCCGCCCGGCGGCCTCCTGGACGAAGACGCGGCTTTCCACGGCATCCTGTGTGATGACCTCCGCCGCCGCGCTGGGAGTCGCGGCGCGCAGGTCCGCGG
>CAIYXO010000036.1 GCA_903930165.1 uncultured Verrucomicrobiota bacterium
CCCGAGAGAATCGCGGGAAGCCCGATCACTCCCTCGACGATGGCGAGCACCAGCGAGATGAGGAAGCTGAAGAGAACGAACATCCAATACTCCTTGCGGCGCGCGCGGCCATTGAATTGGGCGTAGTTCTTGAGGACGGCGAGGTACCAGTTCATCGGGATTTTGGGTTTGGTTCCGGGGTTGCGGTGTCCTGAGCGGGCTGGCGCAGACTATCCGGTGCGACATCCCGGGCAATTGGAACAAAAGCCCCCGGATTCAATTCCCCGGGGGCGTTACGCCGATTGCTTGTCGGTCCGGATCAAAGGGCCGGACGTCCGATCCGCAGCTCCCGGCCGCCGTTGCCGGTCTGGAGCTCGAGCCTGCCGTTCAGGTTTCGGACCCAGTCGTTACGCTCGTCGTCGTCGCCGCTGAACGGATCGCCGTTGGAGGGCAGGGACCAGGTGTGTCCCTGGATGATTCCGTCACCGTCGACCAGGACGCCGATCACGCCGGTTCCCACCCCTTCGGTCTGGGTGAAGACCCCGGCGGGGTACTCGACGAGGCGGGAGTCGTCCGAATGGAGGCTGCCGCCGGTGCTGTCGAGGATCTCGACCTCGACGAAGGTCAGTCCCTCGAATTCCTCGACCGAGTCCGGAAGGCCGGCGGGGTAGGTCACCGCGGACTCCCAACGCGTGCGGATGAAGAGGGCGGCATGGTCGTCGGTGGGATCGCTGATCCCGGCGAAGACCACGATGTCGCCGGCCTGGGCGAGGTCGAGGTCGATGGTGCTGTTGGTGAAGCCCTTGTTCTGGTTCATCAGGGCCAGCATCTGGTAGGGGAAGGGGCTGGCGGTGGAGACGTTGGTCTTGCCGGTGACGGGGTCGTTGAACCTGTAGGCGCTCCACTTGAAGTTGTACTTCGCCGCGAGCAGGCGGCTGATGAGCGGGGCGCAGGTGGTCAGGTTCGCCGGGGGCAGGGCCTGGGTCTCAAGGCGGTAGAAGGACTGTTCCACGTTCGTGGTGCCCTTCCATGCGCCGCCGTAGCGGTTGAGGAGGACGTTGTCGCCGTCTTGGAAGATCCCCTGCGCGCCCTTGGCGGCGATCTGGGCGGAGAGCGTCAGTCCTTCGGTGAGGTGGTTGGTCTTCTGGGCCTGGGCGGTGATGGAGCCCGCGATCAGCGCGCCGGTGGCCACGATCTTGGTGAGCCAGCTCCGGATGTTCCGTGTCATGTGCGTTCCTTGGATGTGTGTTGTCATTCTGCCTTCTCCGACCCGGCCACCTCGGGCGGCCTTGCGTCGTGGCATTTTTGTCGCACACACACCGGGAACTCCGTCATCGGCCTTGGGTCCCAGAGAAGGCCGAGGGAAGGGGAGCGGCCTGCGACTTTGGTCGGAGGGAGCTGTGGAAAGCGTTGAAGGGATGAAGGGATGAAAGGTTGAAAGGGGTGCGGAAGTGGTTGATGGAGAGAGCGAAGCAGGCAGGGGGCGTCCGACTGATCGGGAATCGGGACACGAAAGTTCCGGAACCGGATCAGCGGCGGCCGGAGAGGACCTCGAGGGCGAGAACTGTCGCGGCATTGCGGCCTTCGATGCCGAGCTTGGTGAAGAGGTTTCCGAGGTGGGCCTTCACCGTCTTCTCGGCCATGCCGAGGATGCCGCCGATGTCGGCGTTGCTCTTGCCCTGGGCGACCCAGAGCAGGACCTCGGCCTCGCGGGGGGTGAGTCCGAGCCGGGTCTGGAGGGGTTCGGAGGAACTGAAGTCGAACGCACCGCCACCTCCGCCGGAGCGCAGGGCCGCGGCCCGTTCCAGGCGGCTTTGCACGGCGCTGAGAAGCTCCTCGCGGCTGAACGGCTTGGTCAGGTAGTCGTCGGCCCCGAGCTCCATGCCGGCGCGCTGGTCCGCGCGTTCGGCACGGGCGGTCACGAAGATGAACGGGGTCAGGCCGGCGTCGCCGTCGGCCCGCAGGCGGCGGAGCACCTCGTGGCCGTCGAAACCCGGCATCATGACGTCGCAGAGTATCAGGTCCGGGCGTTCGCGGACCGCGGCGGCGACGCCGTCGGGTCCCGAGGTGGCGACCAGGACCTCGTAGCCCTCGAGCGAGAGGATGGTCTCGAGGGAACGGACGATCTGGGGATTGTCTTCGACGACCAGGATGCGGGTCATGGGGTGTCGGAGTCGCGGAAGGCGGGCAGGGAGAGCAGGAAGCGCGTGCCGCCGCCTTCGCGGGGATCGACGGAGACGGATCCGCCATGGAGGTCGGCGCATCGGCGGACGATCACCAGTCCGATGCCGGAGCCTTGGATCCCCCCGACGTTGGATGCGCGGTGGAACGGTTCGAAGAGACGGGACCGATCCTCCTCGGGGACGCCGATGCCGCGGTCGGAGACCTCGAAAACGAGGGCGTCGGCCTCGCGTCTCACCCGGAGTTCAACCGGTTCGCCACCGGGGGAGTACTTGATCGCGTTGCCCAGGAGGTTCCCGAGTGCGAGGCGGAGGAGGCTGGCGTCGATCCACGCGTGCGGCAGGCGGTTCTCGACCGCGGAGCGGATGCGGTTCGACGACTCGGCCACGCCCGGGCTGGCGAGGAACTCGGTGATGAAAGGGGCCACTTCGACCGGGGCGGGGCGGCAGCCGAGGCGGCCGGACGCGGAACGTTCGAGGAAAAGCACTTCGTCCATGAGCCGTGTCATGGTGGTCGCGGCGTCCCGGATGTCGCCGAGGTGTGCGCGGCGGCGTTCGGGGCCGAGTCGGTCGAAGTAGGTGTCGAGGATCTCCGCCGCCGACTGGATCACCCCGAGTGGTGTGCGGTACTCGTGGGAGACCATGGAGACGAAGCGGGACTTCAGGCGGAGAAGCTCCTGTTCCTGGCCCAGCGCCCGCCTCAGCTCGGCTTCGGCGCGCTTCTGTTCCTCGATCTCCACGCTTGCGGCGAAGATGTGCGGCTCGCCGTCGATCTCGACCCGTTCGGCGGCCACGATCGCGGTGACAACCCGGCCGTCGGCCCTGCGGAAGCGGCACTCGCGGTTGCGCACGAAGCCGTCGCGGGCGATGTCCGCCAGGAAGGCGTTGCGGTCGCGGACGTCCTCCCAGATGGCCAGATCCTGGGTGGTCCGGTCGAGCACCTCGCCGCGGGTCCGTCCGGTGACGGCGAGGAAGGCGTCGTTGAACTCGACGAGCCGTCCGGTTGCGAGCTGGGCCACGGAGAGGGAGACCGGGGTCCGGCGGAAGGCGACCTCGAGCAGGCGCTCGGTCCTTTCGAGCCGGGCGGAGACCTCCGCCAGACGGACGGCGCTTTCCCGCGCGGTGGCTTCCAGCCCGCTTGTCCGCTGCTCGCGCTCGCGCTCGCTTCGGCGTCGTTCGGTGATGTCGCGGACGTGGGCCAGGAACAGCGCGTCGGGCCCCGGTTTGCCGACCCGTGCCAAGGTCAGCTCGACCTCCAGGGCGGTGCCGTCGCGCCGCACCGCCGGGACCTCGACCCGTCTCCCGATCAGCCGTGGCGCCTGGCCTTCCATGAGCCTAGCGAGCCCGCGCCGGTGGCCTTCCCGGTGCCCGGCCGGGACGATGAGCCCGGCGAGTTCCCTTCCGGCGGCCTCCTGGGCGGTCCACCCGAACAGTTCCTCGGCCGCAGGATTCCAATCCGTCACCGTCCCCTGCGCCTCGATGGCGATCACGGCGTCGAGGGAGCTTTCCAGGACGGCGCGGAGGCGCTGCTCCAGTTCATCGCGGGTGGCGCTGTTGACAAGGCCGGTGGCGGGCACGGTGGAGGCAGGCTATCGGGGTCCGCTTCTCCGGTGAAGTTCGATGCGGGCCACATTGCAGCGAAGGAAGGGGGTGGCGGAGCCTTCTGGGACCAAAGTCGCATACGGCTTTTGGGGAACCGGGCCGATGATCCGCAACCATGGCGTCCACGGAAGGCAACTCCCCCCTCCCGGAGGAGGAACAGCGGCGCATCCTGGAATCCTGGGCGCGCCTCGGGCCCTTGGCGGACCTCTTCGCCCTGACGTTGTACCGGCGCCTCTTCGAGACGGCTCCGCACCTGCGGAACCTGTTCCACACGGACATCGGGACGCAGTCCCGAAGGGTGTTCGAGGCGTTCACCGGGGCGGTCGATTCGCTTGGGGACTGGGGACGAATCCGCCCGATCCTCTCCACCATGGGACGGCGTCACGCCTATGCCGGTGTGGTCGCGGGGGACTTCGAGTTCCTGCGACGGGCCCTCCACAGGACCCTGGAGGACTTGTTGGGACCGGCCTACCCTGACGAGGATCGCATCGCGTGGGACCGGTTCTTCCGGGCCGTCTCCGAGGAGATGGTGTCGGGACTCCGGAGCGTCGAAAGCGAGGCCAAGGGCTGTGACACGACACGGTTCTTCAGGGATCGTGGCACCCCGCCGGTTTGAGTCGTGGACCGGCGTTGGGATCGGTACGCGAAGCCGCGGAGCATGCAGGGAGACACGCGGAGAGGTGTTCCACCTCTCAAC
>CAIYXO010000037.1 GCA_903930165.1 uncultured Verrucomicrobiota bacterium
CACCGCCGTGAGCCCCGGTGGCAGCACCACCTTCACCTTTTCCTTCAGTCCCACCGCGCTGGACAACCGGAGCACCACGCTGCGGGTGGCCAGCAACGACCCCGACACGCCGAACTTCGACGTCCAACTGAACGGCACCGGCATCGACATGCTGCCGCCCGTCATCAACACCCCGGCGAACATCACCGTCTTTTCAACCGGGCCTCTGACCAGCGTCACGTATGCCCCGACCGCCACGGACAATTCCGGCAGCACGCCCAGCCTGACCGTGGACCCACCCAGTGGGAGCCCGTTCACCCTCGGCGAAACGACCGTGAACATCACCGCCACCGACGGCTCGGGGAATGAGTCATTCGCGAGCTTCACCGTGACGGTCATCGAGCCACCCCATCTGGAGGTGCAGCAGCCCGCCGACACCGTGCTCGCCGGTTCGCCGCCGACCGTGGACTTTGGCGCCCGGAATCAGGGCGAGTCCGCGGCGAAGGTCTTCACGTTGAAGAACACCGGCCTGAGCCCGCTCACCATTGGCGGGGCCATCACCGTCGGGGGGCACGCCGGGGACTTCACCGTGAATACCGCGGGCATGGACAGCACCGTGGCGCCGGGAACGACCACCACCCTGACCGTCACCTTTACCCCCACCATCCCCGGGGCCCGGGCCAGCACGTTGCGGATCTCCTCCAACGATCCCGACCGGACGGTCTACGACATCGCGGTGAGCGGCACCGGCCTGGACACCGTCCCGCCGGTGATCCGCCGTCATCTGGACCGCACCGCCGTGGCCTCCAGCGCGACGGGCGCCGTGGTCAGCTACGGCCCCGCCTTGGTCACCGACAGTTCCGGCCTCACGCCGACCGTCACCTACAGTCCGGTCAGCGGCAGCCTGTTCCCGCCGGGCGCGACGACGGTGGCCATCACCGCCACCGACTCGGTCGGGAACATCGCGACATCCAGCTTCACCGTGACCGTGTTGCTCCAGCCGCGGCTCGCGGTGGAAGAGCCCGCCGGCACGGCCCTGCTCGGCACCGGAGTCCCGGTCGCGTGGGGCCAAAACAACTCAGGGGCGACCACAGTGCCGGCCGGCCTCACGGGCATCACCTCCGTCGCCGTCGGCACCTATTCGCACACCATCGCGCTGAGGAGCGACGGGACGGTGACCGGTTGGGGCGACAACAGTCTTGGCCAGATCAGCGGAGCAGCTGGTTTGTCGGGAATCGTCTCCATCCAGGCGGGCCTGCAACACGGCGTGGCCTTGAAGGACGACGGCACGGTGGCCGTTTGGGGCGACGGCTCTTACGGCCAACTCGCGGTTCCCGGTGGTTTGGCCCATGTGGTGGCCGTTGCGGCAGGCGATTTGCACAGCCTGGCCCTGAAGGATGACGGCACGGTCGTCGTTTGGGGCGCCAACAGCTATGGCCAACTTAGTGTTCCCCCGGATTTGTCCGGCGTGGTCGCCATCACAGCGGGGAAAAACCGGTGCGTGGCCCTGAAGCTCGACGGAACCGTGGTCCAATGGGGCGAGTCCTTCGGCTCGCTTCCGCCCAGCGGACTTTCCGGAGTGCTGAGCCTGGCCGCCAGTCAAGGACAGGCCTTGGCTCTCAAGACCGATGGCACCGTCGTCGGGTGGGGAAGTGAGTTCCAAAATGAGATTTCCGGTTTTGCCGGGATGACCGGGATCCGCGCCGTCAGTGCGGGATATTTTTACTCTTTGGCGTTGAAGAGCAACGGCACCATCCTGGCCCTCGGTTACGACGAGTTTGGCCGGGTCAGCGGTGCTGCTCCTTGGCAAAACGTGGTCGCCATCTCCGCCGGCGAACGCCACGCCGCCGCCGTGGTGCGCGTCGCCCCCATCGTGGCCTTCGGCCCGCGAACCGTCGGCAGTTCGACCGCCAAGACTTTCACCTTGCGGAATTCCGGACTGGGCCTGCTCAACTTGGGCGGCATCAGCACCACTGGCGGAAACGCGGCGGAATTCACCGTGAACACCGCCGGCCTGCCCGCGAGCCTGCCGCCCAACGGCAGCGCGACATTCACTGTCACCTTCACGCCCACGACCACCGACCCCAGCACCACCACGCTGCGGGTAGCCAGCAACGACCCCGACTCGCCGGCCTTTGAGGTCGCCCTCGACGGCAACACCGCCGACGCCGTGGCCCCGGTGATCGCCGCCCACGCCAACGTGAGCGCCGTCCGGACGAGCGCGGCCGGGGCGGTCGTGACCTTCGCGCCGGCCACCGCCACGGACAATTCCGGGGCCGTGCCGGTCATCACCTATTCCCACGCCAGCGGCAGCGTCTTCCCGCCGGGGACCACCACCGTCACGATCACCGCGACGGATGCGAACGGGAACGCCGCCACCGCGACCTTCACCGTCACTGTCACCCTGCCGCCGCCGGTGTTGGTGGCGACCGGCGGCACCTTCGCCGCGAACAACCTGGCTGCCGGCGGAACTGCGTTTGCCAAGGACGTGATCGCCGCCGCCCCGCACGCCATCGGCAAGGTGAATGACGGGAACTACGGCAACGCCAACAGTTGGATCGGCGGCAGTTCGGACAGCTTCGTCGGCATCAACCTCGGAGCCACGCCGGTTTCGCTCAACCGGATCGCCTTCGGCCGCGACAACCTGGGCAACTTCGGCGATCGGGTGGCCGGAACCTACACGGTGCAGTTCACCACCGTGCCCAACCCCAACGCATCCACGCCCGAGGCCGGTTGGACCAGCTTTGGCACGATCACCTATCCCGGCTCGATCCCCAGCCCGGCAGTGCGTCATCTCTACGCCTTCCCGACCGTTGCCGCCACCGGCGTCCGGATCCGAACCCAAAGCGCCGGCCCTGAAGTCTGCATCGATGAACTGGAACTCTACGCCGCGCCCACCGTCGCGCCGGTCGTCGGGGCGGACACCCTCCTGCGCCTCGACAGCACCCGGACCGCCAAGGTCCTCCAGTCCGTGCTGCTCGCCAACGACACCGACGCCGACAGCGATCCGCTGGTGATCACCGCCGTGGCCAACCCGTTGCCCTCAGGCGCAACGGTGCAACTCGTCGGCAACTTCGTGCTCTACACCGCGCCGGCGGTCAACTCGGGGAACGGCAGCTTCACCTACACCGTGGACGACGGTGCCGGCCACACGGCCGCAGGCACGGTCATGGTGACCGAAGTCCCTGCGCCGACCGCCGGCGATTCGCCGCCAGGGGCGATCAGCGCAAACCTCAGCGGCGCGGATGTCGTCGTCACCTTCATCGGAGTGCCCGGCCGCGGCTACCGGGTGCAATACACCACCAGCCTGGGCTCACCCTACACCTGGTTGGAATTCAGTCCCGCCGCCGTGATCACCGCGCCAGCGGGCGGCGTCTTCAGCCACACCGACCCCGCTCCGGCCGGTGGCGCACGTTTCTACCGCGCCATCCCCAACCCGTGACCCGCCGAAGCCCGAAACCTCTTTTGCCAAACCAGCCATGAACTCCCGTTCACTTTCGCTCCGGCTCGCCATCGCCGCGCTCGTATCCACCTGGACCACCGCCTCCGCGGCCGTCGTCTCGCAGACCTTCACCTTCCCGGTCGGGGTGTCCGCCGGCACCGTTTCCGACGCGGGCATTCCGCTCACGCTCAGCCAGACCATCGCGGGCTCCGAAATCACGACGCTCACCGAGGTGCGCGTCGGGCTGAACCTGCACGGCAGCATCGCCGGGGCGGGCTGGGCCGGGGACCTGTTCGTGTCGCTCAACCGCGCCGGCGGGGCCACGAGCGTCCTGCTCAACCAGGTGGGCGTGACTACCCTCAACCCGGCCGGCTTCGGCCACGACGGCTGGAACGTCACCCTCCACGACAACGCCGCGAACGGGGACATCCACTTCGGCCAGCCCGCCGGCCCGGCCACGATCTTGACCGGCGAATGGCAACCCGACGGCCGCCAGGACCCGACCTCGGGCACCCGGTCCGCGATGCTGGACGTCTTCAACGGCGCTTCGCCCAACGCGGCGTGGTACCTGACCCTGGCCGACCTCAATCCCACGGGGACGATGGTGCTCGAAAGCTGGTCGGTGACATTCACCGGCTCCACCGCGGTGCCGGAGCCCGGCGAGGTCTCTCTCGCAGCCGGCGTTCTGCTGGCGGGTTTCACCCTGTGGCAGCGGCGGCGGCGTTGATCCGGCCCCGTTTCCGGCAACCGGGTCATATCTTCATCCGATGCCGCTCCGAGCGCGGGCGTGATACACAACTGGACGATGACCAAACCGAATTCACGGAGCCATCACCAACCCATGATCAACTCGAAATCCATCGTCTGCGTCGCCGCGCTGGCCTCGCTTGCCACTGCGGTCGCCCAATCCTTCGACTTCAACGCCGGCACCGATACCGGCCTGACCCGCTACAACCCACTGTCACCGTTTGGCGTCGGTGCCAGCTACAGCTTCCCGGGTGGAGACACCTACAGGATCAACGTGCCCTCGTCCTCCCCCTTCACCGGCAGCGTCGGTCCGGGGCGCGCTGGCGCCTTCAGCCCCGTCACGCAGGCCGATTTCACGGTGTCGGTGGACCTGGTGGGTTGGAACGACGCACTTTCGCAGGGTTTCGGTCCGGTGGCCCGGATCCAGCAGCCCGGTCTGGGCACAACGGACGCCTACTCGTTCGCCTACATCACCAGCACCGATGTCGCCATCATTGGGCGTTACGACAATGAAGTCGGCACGGCGCTGAACGGGGCTTCGATCACCCTCGACCCGGCACTGGACTACCGGATGGTGTTCACCGGGATTGGCTCGACCCTGACCGGGAGCATCTTCTCGCTCAGCGACCTGAGCACTCCGCTGGTGACCGTAAGCACGACCGACGCAACCTATGCCAGCGGCTTTTCGGGAGTGCTCGTCGCCACCACCGTCAATGTCCCCGCCGGTTCGTCCGACGTGACGTTCGACAACCTTTCCGCGGTGCCGGAGCCCGGCGAATTTGCCGCGGTCGCCGGCGCACTGCTGGGCGGATTCGCTCTCTGGCGCCGCCAGCGCCGCTGAGCATTTCAATGTCCCGGGGACAGGCCGGAGCCCTCCCGTAAGGGAGGGTGTTCCGGCCATTTCGCCAACACCGTCGAGATCGTCGGACGGCTTCGGCAG
>CAIYXO010000038.1 GCA_903930165.1 uncultured Verrucomicrobiota bacterium
CCTGGTGCGCGGTCTGGCTTTGCTTCGATGGGCGGGATCGACGCCAAGAACGCAGCGGGCCGAGAAGGTCAGTGCAGTCGGAGGAAGTTCGCGAGGATACGGCGGCCTTCCTGGGTGAGGATGCTCTCCGGATGGAACTGCACGCCCCAGATCGGCAGGGTGGCGTGCTTGAGGCCCATCACCTCGTCCTCGGCCGTCCAGGCGGTGACGATCAATTCCGGCGGGATCGTGTCCTTCTTGGCGACCAGCGAATGGTAGCGGGTGGCCTCGAACGGATTGGGCATGCCCTCGAAGAGGTCTTTGCCGTCATGGAAGATCGGCGAGGTCTTGCCGTGCATCATGCGGTGGTTGACGACCACGGTGGCGCCGAAGGTGTGGGCGATGCACTGGTGGCCGAGGCAGACGCCGAGGATGGGGATGCGGCGGTCCGAGAAGGCCCGGATCAGGTCGTTGGAGAGCCCGGCTTCGCGCGGGGAGCAGGGGCCCGGCGAGATGAGGACGCGCTCCGGCTTCAGGGCGAGGGCGTCCTCGACCCGGATCTGGTCGTTGCGATGGACCTGCATTTCCACCCCCATCTCGCCCAGGTACTGGACGAGGTTGAAGGTGAACGAGTCATAGTTGTCGATGACCAGCAGCATGGCGAAACGCTAGGACGGAGGGCGGTCGAAGGGAAGTTCCGTCCGGGGTCGCCGCCATTCGGCCGAATACCGCTGGCCTCGCGGCAGGGCGCTGTTCAGCCTCGCCCAGCGTTCTCAGCCTTCTCCCGCCATGACACGGTTCCTCCAACGAGTCCTCCTGTCCGCCGCCTTCCTGGCCTCCTGCGCCGTGGCCCTGGCCGCGCCGGCCACCTACCAGGTCCATCTCAAGGGCGCCACCGTGGCCGACGCCAACGAACGGACTCCCGGAAACGCGGAAGCGAAGGCACGGGCCGGACGGGAACGCCTGGCAGGGATCCGCGACGAGCACTCCGCGATGAAGGCCCGGCTGTCCTCGATGGGGCTGGAGATCGTGGGCGCCACGGAGGTGCTCCAGAACTCGATCCTGGTCGTCGCCGAAGAGTCCGTGATGGAGAGGTTGCGATCGGAACCCGGCGTGGTCTCCGTGGAGAAGATCGTGCCGATGGAACGGCACACGGCGACCTCGGTTCCGTTCATCGGGGCGCCGGCGGCGTGGAGCGCGGCCGTGCCCGGACTCACGGGCAAGGGGATCCGGATCGGCATCGTGGATTCCGGGATCGACTACACCCACGCGACCTTCGGCGGTTCGGGCAATCCCGCGACCTACGCGGGGAACAACCCTTCGGTCGTGGTCAACCGCGACTTCCCCACCACCAAGGTCGTGGGCGGCCGCGACTTCGCCGGGGACAACTACGATGCGAGCGGCGTCGACGGTTCCCTCTCCCCGGTGGCCGATGACGATCCGCTGGATCCGCAGGACCACGGACATGGCTCCCACGTTGCCGCCATCGCGGCCGGCTACGGCGTCCTCACGGGCGGCGCGACCTTCGCCGGACCCTACGGGACCAACGTCCACACCAACACCTTCCTCGTGGGCCCCGGCGTGGCGCCGGAGGCGAGCCTCTTTGCCCTCAAGGTGTTCGGTCGTCGTGGGACCACGGCCCTGGTGCCGTTGGCACTGAACTGGGCGGCGGATCCCAACGGCAACGGCGACACCAGCGACCGTTTGGACGTGGTGAACCTCTCCCTCGGATCCGGCTTCGGGACCGACGCGGTCGACGCCCAGGTCAACGCCATCAACCGCCTCGCCTCGCTCGGATGCGTCGTCGTGATCTCCGCCGGCAACGCCGGCAACACCCACTTCATCCTCGGCTCGCCGGGCACCGCGGCGCGGGCCATCACGGTAGCCAACACCTTCGACGACGGCTCGACGTCCTCGACCATCACGGTCACCGCGCCGGTGGAGGTGGTGGGCGACTATGCGGCCGTGGAAGGCGTCTTCACCCGACCCATCGCCGACGCCGGCCGCATCAGCGCGCAGGTCGTGGAGGCGTTGCCCCTGGACGCCTGCCAGGACGGCGACAACGGACTGATCACCAACGGAGCGGCCCTCGCTGGGAAGATCGCCCTGATCAACCGCGGCACCTGCTTCTTCGTGAACAAGGTCCGCGCCGCCCAACAGGCCGGGGCGGTGGGGGTGATCATGGTGAACAACGTCGACGGCTTCCCGATCCCCATGGCCGGAACCGGCGACACCTCGGACATCCGGATCCCGGGTGTGATGATCTCGCGGACCGACGGTGCGATCCTGCGTCGACGTGTGGCGGATGGTTTGACCGTGGTGTTCGAACCCCGCGGGGCCACGGTGCGGCCGGAGCTGGCGGACCAGCTTGCCGACTCCAGTTCGCGGGGCCCGGTCGCCTACACCGCCCGGCTCAAGCCCGACATCGCAGCGCCCGGCAGCTCGATTCCTTCGGCCCGGGCGGGCTTCGGCACCCAGGCGATCCTCCAGACCGGCACGTCGATGTCGGCTCCCCACGTGGCCGGTGCCGCGGCGATCCTCAAGCAGTTGCGTCCGACGTGGACGCCGTCGGAGATCAAGGCGGCCCTGATGAACTCCGCGGCGCGGACCGCGAACAGCGACGGGATCGCCTACGCCGAATCGAGGTCCGGTGCGGGGCGGGTCAACCTCGCCGCCGCGGTCGCGACGACGATCATCGCCCGCGACGACGAGGTTCCCGACGAGGTCTCGCTCTCCTTCGGCCACATCGAGGTCTCGGATACGACCCACCTGGTGCGCCGTGTCCGCATCACCAACAAGGGGACCGGCACCGCCACGTTGGCCGTGGTGGTCAGCAACACCCTCGGCGGACGCGTGGCCACGCTCGTCCCATCGACCAACACCGTGAAGCTGTCGCCGGGGCAGGAGAAGGTCGTGTCCTTCACCCTCACGGTGCGGCCGGTGCCGGTGGAGGACGACTCGACCACCCCGGACGTCCAGGGGGAGCGGCTCCGTCCGAAGATGCCCGAGGCCAGCGGCCAGATCTGGTTCCGGTCCGGCAGCGTGAGCCTGCATGTGCCGTGGCACTCGATCGTCCGACCGGTGGCGGTCTCCCGCGCGGGAGCACTGGCCATCGGCCTGCCGGTCGATCCTGCCCGGTCGATCCCGGTTCCCACGGCGGGATCGGGGACGAACCTCGCGGCGCTGGTGGGCGTGTTCCAGCTGGGGGCGACGAGTTCGCAGCGGAACGTGCCGTTCCCCGGCGGCGCCGGCGACCTGCTGGCCACGGGCGCGGCCAGCGACTTCGCCGCGACCGGCGACCTCGATCGCAGCCGCGTCTTCCTGGCGCTGGCCGCCGGCGGACGTTGGATCACGCCCCAGCCGGCGTTCTACTCGCTGGGCTTCGACATCGACCGCGACCTCGACGGCATCGTGGACTTCCGCGTGGTCAACAGCACGGGTGGCAACATCAACGGCAACAACCTGAACGACGACCGGTTGGCGAACGACTTCCTCGTCTCGGCGGTGGTTCCGTCGGCCGGCGGCGATCCGATCGAAGGCGGCGTTCTCAACGTGCTCGATCCGCGCCAGCACGACACCGCGGTCTTCCAGAACGCCGTGCTCGTCCATTCCTTCCCGGCGACGGCGATCGGACTCGACGCCGCTTCCTCCGCCTTCCGGTACCGGGCGGTGCTGACCGCCCAGGGCGGGTCCGAGACCGGGCCCTGGTCCGACTTCGACGCGACCGCTCCGCAGGTGGACGCCACCGGCCATGGCATCGGGAACTCGCCGTGGCAGCGCGAGGGCCGGACGGTCCGGACGTTGGTCGGCCGGCGCTCCGGTTCGTCTTCGGCCCTGCTGCTGCACCTGCACAACCCGGTCGGCCAGCAGGTGGAAGTGGTGCGCTTCGATGCGTCGACGTCCGACGTGGACGGCAACGGCCTGGCCGACGCCTTGGAGCTGCTGCATTTCCCGGGGTTGGGGAACGTGGGTTCGGCCGATCCGGACGGCGACGGCGTGAGCACGGCGCAGGAGTTGGCGGCGGGAACGGATCCGCTGAACCCCGACGCCGGGTTCCTTGCCGGACCGGTGCGGCGCGGCTTCAACGGAAGCCTCGAGGGGACTCCGGTGCTGACATGGCAGGGCACGGCCGGACGTCGTTACGGCGTCTTGAGGGCGGTGGGTCCGGGCGGTCCGTTTTCGTCGATCGCCTCCGGGATCGAGGCTTCGGGCGGCGTCGTGAGCTTCACCGACCCGCAGCCCCCGGCCGCGGCGGCCTTCTACCGGATCGTCCAGGAATGACGGCGTCGCCTTTCCGTCACGATTATTTCGTGACGGAAAGGGACCGGCTTGTGTAACAAACACGGCTTCCGTTTTCAGGACCGCGTTCCGGGACGGATTCCGATCCATGAGACACCTGCTGAGCCTTGAGAGCCTGTCCGGCGAGGACATGCGCTCGATCCTGGACCAAGTCGCCCGGTACAAGGCGGACCGACGGAACCATCCGCGGCCGCTGACGGGCCAGACGTGGGCCCTGATCTTCAGCAAGAGCTCCACGCGCACGCGGGTCAGCTTCGAGGTGGGACTCCGCGAGCTTGGGGCCGACGTGCTCTTCCTCAATGCCGGCGACATCCAGTTGGGGCGCGGCGAGCCGATCCGGGACACGGCGCGGGTTCTCGGACGCATGATCCACGGCGCGGTGATCCGCACCTTCGCCCAGTCCGACGTCGAGGAGTTCGCCCGCTTCTCGGGCATCCCGACGGTCAACGCGCTGACCGACGACGAGCATCCGTGCCAGATCCTGACGGACATCTTCACCTTCGAGGAAGCCCGCGGCGAAAGCATCCAGGGCAAGGTGGTCACGTTCGTGGGCGACGGCGCCTGCAACGTGCCCGCGAGCTGGGTCTGGGCCGCGTCCCGGCTCGGCTTCGAGTTGCGGATCGCGGCTCCCAAGGCCTACCAGCCTTCGCCGGAGCTTTTGGCAAGGGCCGGCGGGCGGGTGGTTTGCACCGAAGACCTCCAGGCGGCGGCCACGGGCTCCGACCTGCTCTACACCGACGTCTGGATCTCGATGGGCAAGGA
>CAIYXO010000039.1 GCA_903930165.1 uncultured Verrucomicrobiota bacterium
AGGACGAAGTCCGTGTCCTTCGCAACATGGTCACGGATACCGTGCGGAAACACGTCCTCGAAGCAGATCACCGGCGAGGCCACCGCGTCCGGACCCAGTCGGAAGGCGACCGGCTGGTCCCCCGCCGCGAAGCCGTCGCCGATCGGCGTGAGCCACTTGAGGAAGGGAAGCCACTTCGCCAGCGGCACGTACTCCCCGAAGGCGACCAGCCGTCGCTTCCGATAGGGCGGCAGGAGCGAGCCGTCCGACCGGAGCTGGAACGCCGCGTTGTAGAGCAGACGGCCCTCGTCCCCCTCGGCCACGTCGTCCGAGCCGAACACCCAATCCGCCTTGGAATCCGCCACCAGCGCACGCATCCGGCCGAAGTTGGTCCGGTCGAGCCCGAAGCTTCCTTCCGGCCAGACGAGGACCTCGGGCCGCAGCTCCAGGGCCTGGCGGGACAACTCGTGGATCTTGCGGAAGGTCCGCTCGCTCTCCGCCGGATCCCACAGCAGCGTCTGCGGCACGGAAGGCTGCACCAACGCGAGCCGGACGGAGCGGTCGGGCACCGCGTTCTCGAGCCGCCGGTAGGACATGACCTCCCAGAAGCCCCAGCCCATCACGATCAGGGTGGCCGCGAGCGGCAGACGGGCCTCCGCGGTCCAGCTCCAACGCGACTTCGGATTGAAACCCATCGCCAGGAGGGCGCCGCCGATCGCGAGCCCGGCCCAGCAGACCAGGAACGAGACGCCATGGACGCCCGTGACCGCCGCCAGCTGGATGAGCGGCAGCTGGCGCCACTGCGACATACCCAGCGGGGCCCAGGGGAATCCGGTCAGGACCCGCGCACGGATCCATTCCAACGCCACCCAGGCCATGGCCGCCGCCACGAGCAGCCCCGCGCGACGCGACCACGGTCGGCGCGCGTAGTCCGATGCGGCGTCGAGCCAGTTCCACCACGACGCCCTCAACGGGCCCGGCGACGTCCCGCGTCGGGAAACCTCGAGGTCGTCCTCTTCCGTCGGAGCGGATTCCCGGGGACCCACGAACCGGCATCCGAGCCAAAGCCAGACCGCCGGATACAGGGCGCAATAGGCCGACAGGGAAATCCAGGCCGCCGGGGCCCCGACCGAGACCGGCATGTGGCGCATCCAACGGAGGAGCACGATGAAATGCGCGAGGCCGGCGACATAGCCGAACCGGAAGGCCCCGGCCGGTGGCAGGCCCATCGAGCCGAAGAACAGGAGCGCGGGGGCCACCCACGCGAGGCCGGCCCAGCCGGGAAGCGGAAACGCGAGCGCCCAGAGGACGCCGGCCAGCACCGCCAGCGGGAAGCGCACCGTCTCCTGGTTCCAGAACCCCTTCATCGATTCCGGGAAGGCTGACAGACCGCCGACGGGGCATCCATCGCGATCCGCCCGTCGCAGACCACGGCGACGAAGAAGCGGAGGTCTGCCGGACGCGGATCAGGCCGCGGGATTTGGAGCGGCCGCGGTCGGCGGCGACAGCAGACGCTGGACGTCGGCGAGGAGCTGGTTCGGGCTGAAGGGCTTGGTGACGAACATCGCCGCACCGCTGCCCTCGGCCTCGGATCGCGCCAGCGTGTGGCCGCGCGCGGTGAGCATGATCACCGGGATCGAAGCGGTTTCGGGATCGGCCTTGATCTCGCGGAGGGCGTTCAGGCCGTCGAGCACCGGCATCTGGACGTCCATCACGATCAGGTTCGGCTTCTCGGTTCGCGTGATGTCCACCGCCTCGCGTCCGTTGCGGGCGATCAGCAGGGTGTAGCCCCCACGGCGGAGGGCCAGTTCGGCCACACGGAGCATGTGGGCCTCGTCGTCGGCGATGAGCACCTTCTGGATCATGGATTCCCCAAGGGTTCGGAGGTACCCGCCATGGCGGCGGATCGACCGAGGACGAGCACCGTGACGTCGTCGAAGGCGGGTCGGCTACCACGAAAACGGGTCAGCGTGGCCGAGAGCAGCGCGCAGGCCTGCTCCGCATCGCGTCCCTCCGCCACCGCGGTGCGCAGGAACTCCTTGAGTCGTTCCTCGCCGAACGCCTCGCCGTCCGCGCTCTGCACGTCGGTGACGCCATCGGTGTACAGCAGGAGCAACGCCCCGGCATCCAAGCTGAAGATCTCGTCCCGGTAGTCGCATCCGGGCACCACGCCGACCGGCGGACCGCCGATGTCGATGCTGCTGATGTTTCCGTCGGGATTCGCGAGCAGCGCGGGACAATGGCCGGCCGAGGCGATGCGGCAGAGGCCGGACTGCGGGTCGAAGTAGACGACCTGGACGGTCACGAACATCTCCACGCGGTCGAGGTCGGGATAGAGGCTCTGGTTGAGCCACATCATCAGCTCCTGCGGCCATGCGGCGAGGTCGGGACGCGCCCGCAAGGTGCTCCGCAGGATGGCGGCGAACATGGCGGCGGGAACGCCCTTGCCCATCACGTCCGCCATCACCAGCAGCATCGAACCGTCGGCCAAGGCGATGGCGTCGAAGAAGTCGCCGCCGACCTGGTTGGCGTTCTGCGAGAATCCCGCGAGGCCGTATCCGGGCGTCTTGGGCAGCGCCTCCGGAAGCAGGCTCCGCTGGATCCGCTCGGCGATCTGCAGCTCGCGGGAAACCAGCTGTCCACGCACGTACTCCTCCTGGAGACGGAGGTTCCGGATCTGGATGCTTAGGAAGTCGGCGAAGGTGTGGAGGACGTTGATCTGGCCCGCGGTGAGCCCCGGCCTGGCACTCGACCGTCCCGCGGACAGCACACCGAAAGGCTGGCCCTGGTAGAAGATCGGATGGCAGAGCCCCACGTCGGTGTTCAGCATCTGGACCAGGGGATCCAGCGGCTCCAGCGGGGAGGCCTCGTCGAACCAGATGTCGGTGCCGACCTTGAGGGCGCGCACCTCAGTGGCGACCGGTCCGGAAAGCGGACTGTCGAGGTCCAGCGGCGGAAGCACCACGCCGGGGCCGGTCGACCCGACCGTGATGAGGGTTCTTTGGTCCTTCGCCACCAAACGCAGGACGCACCAGTCCGCTCCGCAGACGGGCCGCAGCTCGCTCAGCCACTTCGCGGCGAGCTCGTTGCCATACTGCCCGCGCTTGATGTCCTCGGTGAAACGGAAGATGGCCGTGAGGCTCTCGTAACAGGCGGCGAGCTCCTCGGTCATCGTCGCCAGGGTGGCGTCGAGTTCCCGGACCTGCTGCTCCAGGGACTCCAAGGTGGCCACCGGCCGGCGGGCGTCCCGACGGCGCC
>CAIYXO010000040.1 GCA_903930165.1 uncultured Verrucomicrobiota bacterium
CGGAACGGCCCTTGAGTACTTCACCTTCGTCGGCGGCTCCCAACTGGACCTCGGGTTGGGCATCGCCGTGGACACCAACGGCGCCGCGGTGATCTCCGGAACCACCACATCCAAGGACTTCCCCGTGACCCCTGGCGCCGCGCAGACCGTGGCGGGCGGACGCTACGACGCCTTCGTGGCCCGCATCTCCGCCGACGGCCGCCGCATCGAATACGCGACCTACCTGGGCGGGACGGGCTCGGAGCGGGCGGCGGATGTGGCCTTGGACTCACAGGGAAGGGCGGTCGTGGCGGGTCGCACGAGCGGGACGAACCTCGTGGCCGGCTTCGAGGAATCCCGGCTGGGAACCTCCTCGGGACGGATCGACGCCTTCGTGGCGCGGTTGGGGGTCTCCGGCACCACCTTCGAGGCCATGGCCCGGATCGGTGGCGATCGCAGCGACGGGGCGGCTCGAATCGCTCTCGCTCCCGGAGGAGAGGTCTTCCTGCTCGGCACGACGGACTCGGAGGATTGGCCGGTCTTGGGCGCGTCTGTCCCCGGAGCCGCGCGCGGCGGCGAGGACCTTTTCCTGGCCCGGCTGGATTCCGGACTCACCCGATTGGAATCCGCGGTCTGGCTGGGATCGGAAGGCTCCGAGTCCCTGGAGAGACTCCAGTACTTCGGCGGATTCCAGATCGACGGGGAACCTGCCGGCGACGGGAACCTGCCGTTCGAGACGGGCGGCCTCATCCTGGCCGCGGACGGCGATGTCCTCGTGGCCGCCACCACCCGGAACCCCTTCTGGAGCGGGCTCCGGCCGTCGGGCGGGAACTCGGAGGTGCTGGCGGCCCGATTCTCTCCGGACTTCGGCACGGTCCGCTGGATGGACCTGCTGGGCGGTCGCGAGGACGATCTAGGGGCATCCGTCACGGATGACGGAGCCGGTGGAGCCTGGGTTGCGGGTGAAGCCGGTCGGCCGCTCGTGCCGCGGTATTTCCCCACGACGGGACCGTCCGGGCAGGCGGACTACGGAGGCGGCGTCTCCGACGCCTTCCTGCTCCGGCTCGGCGCCGCGGGCACGGCCCTCGCCAACGATGCCTTCCTCTCGGCGGCAACGGTGGTGGGAGGAAGGGTGACCGTCCGCGCGGATCTCTCGAACGCATCCGCCGAACCCGGCGAACCGGTCCTGGGCGATGGATCCCCGGGGCGCACGGCCTGGTGGACTTGGACCGCGCCGGTCGGGGGAAGGGTATCGATCGAAGCCCTGTCGGGAGGCCCGGTGGCCTGGGGCGTCTACACAGGAAGCGGACTTTCGTCCCTGTCCGAGGTCGCCGTCGGCCTGGAACCGGGCGTTCCCGGACGTTTCGCGGTGACCGCCGGGACGACCTACCGGATCCTGTTGCGGTCGCCTTCAGGACAGGCGGGACCGGTTGATTGGAGTCTTCGGTTCTCGGGCGTTCCCAACGACGACTTCATCGAACGGACTCCGTTGTCCGGATTGCCGGTCGAGGTTTCCGGCGACAACACCAGGGCCACCGTCGAGCCTGGTGAGGGTCTCCTGGCGGACGGTTCGATCGGCGGCGGTTCGGTCTGGTGGGAATGGACCGCAACGGGCACCGGCGCGGTGGAGGTCGAGGTGGACGGCGGGCTCTACCTCCCGTCGCTGGTCGTTTTCGTCGGCGACACCCGGGAATCCCTGGTCCGGATCCAGTCCGGATCCGGGACTTCCGGTCCCGAGGGTCCGTTCGGAAGGTCCGTCACGTTCCTGGCCACGGCGGGCGTCCGCTACCCGATCGCCCTCGACGGCTACATCGGAGTCTCAGGGCCTTTCCGCCTGCGCCTCCGCACGGGCCGGCCTCCGGTCAACGACCTGTTCGCCAACCGGACGCGCCTCGATGGTCCCTTTTCGGTCCTGGCCGGTTCGAATCTCCGGTCGACCTTCGAACGCGACGGTTCCGAGCCGCCCCTCATCCGGACCAACGTCTTCGGCGAGATGGGCGCTCCGGCCTCGATGAACACGGTCTGGTACACCTGGACGGCCCCGGAGTCGGGCCGCACACGGGTGGGCATCACCAACGCCCTCTTCGACTCCCGGGTGGCCGTGTACCGGGGGAACACGCTCGGCACGCTCGTTCGGGTGGCCGACGCCGACGGACTGACGCCCGACGACCGGAATTCGCTGGCCGTCTTCGACGCGGTCGCGGCGACGGAGTACCAGATCCAGGTCGACGGCGGGAACTACGACGGCCGCTCCGGCGATTTCCTGCTGACGCTGGTGTTGGACCATCCGCCGCGGATCCTGCCGGGAACGCTCGTCCGGGAGACCGACGGCGCGTTGAGGTTCGGCGTC